>JAGAAU010000017.1 GCA_017615135.1 Bacteroidales bacterium
CCCGCGAATAAAAGAACCGCCGACAGCAGGACCGTTTTCCTCATAGCCTATTTATTGTATCTGATTGCGAAATAATTAAGTTCAGTAGCCTTGTCATTGACTATCTGTCCACCGTCGTAGGTATCTATCGTGCCGGCAAGGGTGGAGCAAGGGATAAGTCGCAGGTACACCTGATTATTACCAAGAAGCGACGGGTCCTGCGGCAGAGTTATGCTTATGTACTTATAAGCCGGACACTGCCAGGCCCTGCGTGCAGACAGGATGGGGAAATCGGGCACTGTATAATTAGCAACCTGAATCCAGTCTCCGTCATCGAGGGAATACTCAAGGGCCCAGTAACGAGGGGCGCCCACAGTCTGTCCCAAACCGGAACAGGCTCCGAACTGTACGGACAGGGGGAAGTTGGCTTCTGTAAGACCGACCGTACTGAATACAGCCTTCCAGCACTGCTCCATGCTCCAGCCGCTGGATTTGTACCAGGCGCTGCTGCACATGATGAGGGCATTCGTACGAACGGTAGAATATGGCGTCCATTCCGATGCCACACCGTAAAAGTCGAACACTCCGTTACCTCTCGCAGGATCTGTAATGACTCCGTTCTCCATAGGCCCGAGATGAGTCCAGTCGCGGTATACTGCGGTACCGGTTGCATTGCCTGCTGCCGTACAAAGCTCAAGATAACCTTTGATATCGGCAGTATTGTGTACAGGATCGGCTACCGGAGGATAGGTGGAATATATCAGATTGGAAGCCACGTTCTGAACTACCTGGCTGCCGGCAGGGGCATAGTAGCGGATTTCCATGATCATATCCGAGAATCCGTCGGCAAAGTCTTCAGCGAGAGCAATCTCACTGCGTTTGAAAGGCCTTATCTGATAACGGCCTATATGGCCGAGTCCGGTCACATAATCGGTCATTATACCTTCGGCCAGACGGCGGTTCATCTCTTCCGGATCCCACTCGAAATTGTCGCAGGTCTCGTGAACTATCACGCCGGAAATGCTGCCGGAACCCTGGGGCAGGCCGTTGCCGTCGCGCTGCCAGCTGGCAGTGAGATTGGTAATGAGATGGGCGGTGCCGCCTTCAATGTCGCGGATAACCATGGGATAGGAATGAATCACGTGCGTATGCCTGATATCCATCGGCACGAACGGTCCTTTGCGTATGGGGATCTCACAGTCGCGCAGTGTAACATAGGTATATACGTCTGCATCGGTAAGCTCCCCTATCGTCTTCACCTTGGAGGGAACGTCGTAAACGCTGCCCTCGGAAAGTTCCAGCACGTTCGCCGCCACTGCCCCGGTGATAATGTAATGCACTGGTTCGACCGAAGTGCCACCCCTGCGTTCAAGAGTAACCCCGTTCAACAGCAGTCGCATATGGTTATAGCGGGTTGTAATATTGTCGGACACCTTGTCGAAGACCAGCTTGAACCCTAGACTGCCGTCGGCATTCTGGATATAAACCGTTCGCTCGGTAAGGGTGTTGTCCTGCAGGTTTGCAGAGATATTGCGGTTCTCGCCGCCGTTACCTTCGCTGTTGTCTCCGGTAACAACGGCCTCAATCACCAGATTTTCGGTTATTTCGATGGTTCCGGCCGAGGTGAGCAGAGCCCGTACTTCATCGAAACCGACGGTGGAAGTCTCCACGCCGCTGCCCAGCTGCACAAGCTGCATGCAGTCTGAAACAGACTTGTCCTTGAGGGAAACCACCTTGATGCTGGCCGTGCGGTTTTCTGAAGAAGCATTCTCCAGGGCGGAGAAATTAATGAAATTGTTCTCTTTGCGCAGGGAACCAATCCAGCCGCCGTCTCCGTCGTACTCTACTGAAATAGAAAGGTCTTCGTCCTTATAGACCGAAAGAATCTTAACAGACTCGTCTCCACCGGCGCTCGCTATGGTAAGTGAACGGTTGGGGAAGGAAATGTCGGAGCTGAGGATTCCGCGCTGGCTGACCGTCACCTCGAGGGTTTTACGGCCACGGGCCAGGGTAAGTACGGCCTGACGGAGCAGACCTCGGTTTATGTCGCAGGAAAGCTCTATATCGGTATCACCGGAAAGGGACAGGCTGCGGGCCTCCACGCCCCTGAAGCCAATCCAGGAAGATTCGTCCAGGGTTGCGGTGAAATCGCCGTCCGCCAGGACAGATACGGTAACTGTGCCGGCAGTGCATTCCATCACAGGCGCTTTATCCTTTACGCCCAGTTCGTCCGGAGCGAGCATGCCGTTCTTCTCGGCACAGGCCACAAGTGCCGTTAAAACTGCTAATAGTGAAAAATATCGTTTCATGGCTGCTTCTGGTTAAAGGAGTTCATCGGGCACGTCGGCCGCAGCTTCATCGCTGCCGCTCTGCACTATGTTAATGGTAAGTTTCTTGCCGGAGGCGTTCTGCAGCGCTATCTTGCCTACGCGGGCCTGAGGATCCATATTGGAATCTGCATACACATGCAGGTAATCCAGACCGCTGCCTCCATTTTCCTGAAGAGTCAGCCAGGATGAACCGCCGCTTACGGAAGCGCTCCAGTCCTGATTGGAAAACACTGTAACCGTGAACGAGCACTCATAGACGTTGTTCAGGTTTATGCGGGTGCTGTAGACATTGAGATCCTGCTCCATCTCCCAGCTTTTCTGGCAGGACGGGGCAAAGAAGGCAAGGGCTGCCGCGATAATCAGTATAATATATCTTTTCATAATCCTACTGTCCGTATTCATTGTTGTCAAGCGCCCCGCCGGAATAAGTTATCTGCTCGGCAGGGATGGGAAGATAACGGTGGAACGGCTGTATGAAGTCGGGAAGATACATGCCGTCGTTATACAGGGACGTACGCTCGTACCAGATGCCCCAGCGGACCAGGTCGAACTTGCGCTGGAATTCTCCGAATAGCTCACGGGCACGCTCGAGCCGGATTTCTTCCATAAAGGCTTCCGGATCGTTGCCGACACCGCCGGGACCTATTTTCTCTATACCTGCACGGGTACGGGTGATATTGAGGTATGCGGCCGCCTTATCCATGTCTCCCATGCGCAGGTAGGCCTCGGACTTCATGAGCAGTGCGTCTGCAAAACGGAAGAACTTGGGATTGTTGGAATCCAGGGTGTAATACATCCCCTCGCACCAGAACTTGTTGCCCAGCCAGGGACGGCCGATGGCCTTGCTGCC
>JAGAAU010000018.1 GCA_017615135.1 Bacteroidales bacterium
GGGCCGGTATTCCGTCCGGAACCGAAAAAGAAAGCCCCATGGCCTGTCCGGGACCGTGATAGGGGTCCTGCCCGAGAATCACCACCTTCACGTCGTCGAGGGGAGTGAGGTCGAAGGCCCTGAAGATGTCTTTTCCGGGAGGATAGACAATGGCCCCTGACGCCTTTTCCGCATGCAGGAAGGAAACAAGCTCTGCAAAGTATGGTTTATCGAACTCAGGTTGCAGGGCTTCCTTCCAACTGTTTTCTATACGGACGTTCAAAATATGAATGAAATTACGTCGTTTATGGTTTTGACATAGTGGAAATCAAGTCCTTTGATGTAGATTTCCTTTATGTCTTCCACGTCTTTGCGGTTTTCTTCGCTTATTACGATGGTATGCACACCGGCGCGTTTGGCCGCCAGGATTTTCTCCTTGATTCCTCCCACGGGGAGTACGCGGCCGCGGAGTGTCATCTCTCCGGTCATGGCCACTCCGGACTTGATTGCGGTGCCCCTGAGGGCGCTTATCATCGAGCTGACCATGGTAATACCGGCGGAAGGGCCGTCCTTGGGGGTTGCACCTTCCGGTACGTGTACGTGTATATCCTTGGATGCAAACTTCTTGGAGTCCATGTTCGCCATCTCGGGGTGGGCCTTGATGTACTGGTAAGCGATGGTGGCGGATTCCTTCATCACGTCTCCAAGGTTGCCCGTCATGGTCATTACGCCCTTGCCGTTGCTGATGGAGCTTTCTACAAAGAGGATTTCTCCGCCCATGGAGGTCCATGCCAGACCGGTAACCACGCCGGGGCCTTCGTTGCCCTTCTGCTCGTCGTGGAAGGCGGTGGGCAGTCCGAGGTATTCCTTCAGATGCTCTTTCTTTATAATCTTGGGGCTGTCTTCTCCGAGAGCTTTTTTCTTAGCGGTAACACGTGCGATTTTAGCAATCTGCTTCTCCAGCCCGCGCACTCCGGATTCATGGGTGTAATGGTCTATGATCTCCCGCACGCAGTCTTTGTCTATCTTGAGTTCCTTGCGGCTCAGGCCGTGTTCCTCCAGCTGCTTGGGCACCAGGAATCGCTTTGCTATCTCTGCTTTTTCCTCAGCCAGATAACCTGTAACGTTGATTACCTCCATACGGTCAAGCAGGGCCGGCTGTATGGTTGAGGTGCTGTTGGCGGTGGTTATGAAGAGCACGTTGGACAGGTCGTAGTCTATGTCCAGATAATTGTCGTGGAAAGTGGTGTTCTGTTCAGGATCCAGGGCTTCCAGCAGTGCAGACGAAGGGTCGCCCTTGAAGTCTGCGCCAATCTTGTCTATCTCGTCCAGGACTATCACCGGATTGGACGTGCCGGCGCGGTTGATTCCGTTCAGGATGCGGCCTGGGAGGGCTCCGACGTAGGTTTTACGGTGCCCGCGGATTTCCGCCTCATCGTGCATGCCGCCCAGGGCGATTCTGATGTACTTGCGCCCGAGGGCCCTGGCTACAGACTTTCCGAGGCTGGTCTTTCCCACTCCCGGAGGCCCGTAGAGGCAGAGTATGGGCGATTTCATATTGCCCTTCAGCTTCAGCACTGCCAGATACTCGATTATGCGTTCCTTAACCTCGTCCAGCCCGTAGTGGTCTTCTTCCAGCACTTTGCGGGCGTTCTTGAGGTCCAGGTTGTCCTTGCTCTTCTCCAGCCAGGGGAGGCTGAGCATGAATTCCAGATAGGTGAGCTGGATGCTGTAATCCGGGGAATTGGGATTGTATTTTTCGAGTTTCGATACTTCCCGGTCGAAGATTTCACCAACTTCCTTAGGCCATTTTTTCTCTGCTGCGCGGGCGCGGAGCTTGGATACCTCGTCGTTCCCGTCCATTCCGAGTTCTTCCTGGATGGTACGCAGCTGATTGTTGAGGTAGTATTCGCGCTGCTGCTGGTCTATCTCGCTCTTTACCTTCTGGTTGATTTCCTGCTTGATTTTGCTCAGCTGCACCTGCGCTTCCAGGATGGAGAGCAGTTTCATGGCGCGTGTGCGCACGTCGTCGTACTGCAGAAGCTCCATTTTCTGAGTGAAATCTTCGGCTTCCACCATCGTGGCTATGAAGTTCACGAGGAACTGGAAGTTGTCCACGGAGCGCAGGGCGTTCACGGTCTCGCGCCAGCCTATGGAGCTGTTCTTGATAACCGTTACGGCCTTTTCCTTGAGGGATTCCATTATTGCCCTGCTGTCTGCAGCTCCTTCGGGCGGAAGCAGTTCGCGGCGATAAACCACCCTGGCGGTGATGTAAGGCTCGTAACCTATCACCGCAAGCATCTCTATTCTTTTGTAAGACTGCAGAATGGCGGTAATGTTGCCATCCGGCATCTCGAGCGTCTTAACCACCCGGGCTACCGTTCCGAACCTGTACATATCCTTCTCCAGGGGCTCCTCCACGCTGGCTTCCAGCTGGGGTACGGCGCCGATGAAGAAACCCTCCCTCTCGGCTGCCTGGATGAGTTTGACGGATTTCTCCCTTCCTATGGTGATGGGAAATACTGAACCCGGGAAAAGTGCGACCCCCCTGAGCGCCAGTACCGGCAAAATGTCAGGGAGCTCGGATTCATCTATTTTCATGGCTTCGTTGTCCGGCAGAACTGGAATGACGTTTACTTCGGTTCCGGCGGGGAAAGCGTAGTCTTTTTCTCCTCTCATATCTTTGTCAAAATGTCAGAATGCAAATATAATAATTCCGGAATATAGTATTGTCAATCTCTGTGCCAAGACAAAAAAGAGAGGCTATTTGAGAGCCTCTCCGTTTTCGTTGCAGAATTCATATTGCAGGATGCTGTGGTCTGTGACTTCTTCCAGGCGGAGTCTGCATTTGTATTTTCTTCTCCACCGGGCGGCGTAGGAATTGAACAGTCCCCTTGAAAGGTAAGCTCCCAGAATGGGGCTCAGCTTGAGGGTGAGGCTGTGAATGCCTTTTTCCGTCACGTAATCGGCCAGTTGCCGTTCAATCTGTTCGTCAATCACCACCGTAGATGCTATGGTTCCCGTGCCGTGGCACAGAGGACACTGTTCGGTGGTGTTGATCTGCGTTACGGGGCGGATGCGCTGCCTGGTTATCTGCATGAGCCCGAACTTGGTCAGGGGCAGCACGTTGTGCTTGGCCCTGTCTTCCGACATAAGCTCTACCATATACTTATAGAGCTCGTTGCGGTGTTCGGCGCTGTCCATGTCGATGAAATCCACCACCACTATTCCGCCCATATCCCTCAGCCGGAGCTGGCGGGCGATTTCTTCCGCGGCCAGTTTGTTCACCTCGAAGCTGCTCTCTTCATGATCGCTGCTCTTGGTGCGTATGCCGCTGTTGACGTCTATGACATTGAGGGCCTCGGTGGTTTCAATCACCAGATAAGTGCCCTGTTTCATGGGAACTACCTTGCCGAAGGAACTCTTTATCTGCCTGGTTACTTCGAAGTAGTCGAAAATGTTCTGTTTCCCGTCATAGAGCTTTACTATCTTCTCCTGTTCCGGCGATATGAGCGACACGTACCTGCGCGTCTCTTCATAGACTTTTTCGTCGTTGACATAGACATTCGAGAATGTCTCGTTGAGAAGATCCCTCAGTGTGGCGGTGGTTTTGGAATACTCCGTAAAGAGCAGTCCCACCCCTTTGTTTCTGGCGATTCTCTTCCAGGAGCCTTCCCATTTCTCTATAAGCGAGCGGAGCTCCGCAACCAGCACCGCGGCGTTCTTGCCTTCTGCGGCAGTGCGTATTATGGCTCCGTAGTTTTTTGGGAGTATGCTCCGGACCAGAGTCTCGAGCCTTCTTTTTTCCTCCTGGGAGGAGATTTTCTGTGATATGCTCACCTTTTCTGCGAAGGGGAGCAGCACAATGTTGCGTCCTGCCAATGAAATTTCCGCGTTCAGACGCGACCCTTTGGTGTTGATCGGCTCCTTGACTATCTGCGCCATTATCATCTGTCCGGGTTTGAGCAGGTCTTCAATCTTGCCTTCCTTCTCTACGACCGGTCCAAGGCTTATGCCGGAGTACAGCTGCTTGAGGTCTGTGTTGGAATTGCTTTCGCGAACGAAAGTGTCGAAGGCCCTGAAGTAAAGTCCCAGGTCCAGATAATGGATGAACGCTTCTTTCTTGTCGCCGATGTCCACGAAGGCAGCATTTAAAGCGGGGAGAATCTTACGTACTCTTCCGAGGTAGACGTCCCCGACTGAAAAACTGTGCCCCTTGGTCGATTCTCTGCCAAATTCGATAAGGCGGTGATTCTCCATCAGCGCGATTCGAACTTCATCCGGTGATATATCTACCACCAGGTCTTTGACTTTCTCGGAATCCATCGGGAATTGGGTTGATTACAAAAAAAGGCCCGTCGGATCTCCCGCCAGGCCTCAGTCGACTATTTTTTCTTGTGTCTGTTGAGGCGCAAACGCTTTTTACGCTTGTGCGTTGCCATCTTGTGCCTCTTATGCTTCTTACCGTTGGGCATAATATTAAGGTTTTGAGATTATTTCTCTTTAACCGCAGCCATGAAGGTTTTTGCAGGCTTGAATGCGGGGATGTCGTGTGCCGGGATGGTAATGGTGGTCTTCCTGGTTATGTTGCGTGCCGCCTTCTGGGCGCGATGTTTAATGATAAAGCTGCCGAACCCTCTGAGATACACCGGCTGACCCTTGGTAAGGGAATCCTTTACGCTCTCCATGAAAGCCTCTACAACTGCCTGAACTTCTACTTTCTCAAGACCTTTTTCTCTCGCGATCTCGTTTACGATGTCTGCTTTAGTCATATCAATATAGTGTTAATTAAAAAGATAAGTATCGTTTTTGGGACTGCAAAAATAGATTTTATTATTGAAAATTCAAAATAAATATAAATCACCTGCTTCTTGCTATTCCTATATAGTACAGGAGAGTGGCAAGCGAGCCGATTGCGGCTATGACATAGGTATAGGCCGCAGTCCGCAGGGCGTCCACCGCCATGGGGCGGGTGGTGACGTCCGTCACCCCACTGGCGTCCAGCCAGTCGACCGCCCTGCGGCTGGCGTCGATTTCCACAGGCAGGGTAATGAAGCTGAACAGGGTTGTGCTGGCAAAAAGCGCTATGCCTATCCAAAGCAGGGAGGGGAACACATTGATTAATATGCAGCCCAGCAGGAGTACCCACTGCACGATGTTGCTGGCAAAGCTCACGAAGGGCACCAGGGCGGAACGCATCTTCAGGGGAGCGTAGTCCTTGGCGTGCTGGAGGGCATGGCCTGTTTCGTGGGCGGCCACCGCGGCGGCGGCTATGCTGCGTCCGTCGAACACACCTTCGCTCAGGTTTATTGTTTTGTCGGCCGGGTTGTAGTGGTCTGTGAGCCGCCCTTTGGTGGAAATTACCTTGACGTCGGTAATGCCGTTCTCGCGCAGCATCTTTTCGGCCACTTCGGCCCCGGTCATATTGGAGGGAATCTTTGAATATTTCTTAAACTTGTGCGTGAGGCTGGTCTGAACAATGAAACTCAGCACCATCACGGCTATCATTATCATCCAGATAAGAGAAGTGCTCATGGTCTTAAAGGTTTTTTATTGATTCTTGCAAATATATTAATAACTTTGCAAAGATATGGCCAGAGAGTGCAAATGGGTTTCAAAAGTGCCGGCAGATCCTGGAAAAGTTGAAAGACTGGCGGCCGAAGTGGGCATCGACAAGGTGCTCGCGGGCCTTCTGGTGCACCGTGGCGTAGAAACTTTCGAGCAGGCCAGGGCTTTTTTCCGCCCGAGTCTGGACAATCTGCACGATCCTTTCCTGATGAAGGATATGGACCTTGCCGTGGAGCGTCTGCACAAGGCGCTTTCCAGCGGGGAACGCATACTGGTTTACGGAGATTACGACGTAGACGGCACCACCGCGGTTGCCCTGGTGCTCACTTTCCTGAAGCGCTTTACGGACAATGTGGATTTTTACATCCCGGACCGTTACGATGAAGGTTACGGCGTATCCTATAAGGGTATAGACTGGGCCGCCGAGGGTGGATTCACCCTTATGATTACCCTGGACTGCGGCATCAA
>JAGAAU010000187.1 GCA_017615135.1 Bacteroidales bacterium
AACTTGGCGTAGAGATGGTTTTGGGCATGCAGAAAGACTATCAGGTGGCCGCTACAGGTAAACACTTTGCGATATACTCGAACAACAAGGGCGGACGCGAAGGCATGGCCAGAGTAGACCCGCAGACCTCCCCTCACGAGGTGGAGAACATACATATGGTGCCCTGGAAGGAAGTGATAGGCCGAGCCGGAATGCTGGGAGTTATGAGCTCCTATAACGACTACGACGGCACCCCCGTTCAGGGAAGCCCCTACTGGCTTACAGAGCGCCTGAGAAACGATTTCGGATTCAAAGGCTACGTGGTTTCCGACAGCGACGCAGTTGAATATCTCCACAGCAAGCACAAAGTGTCCCGCGACATGAAGGAATCTGTACGCCAGGCTGTAGAAGCTGGACTAAACGTACGCTGCACCTTCCGAACCCCTGACAGCTACGTACTTCCCCTCAGACAGCTGATCTCTGAGGGAACCCTGCCAATTGAAATGATAAATGACAGGGTACGGGATATACTGAGGGTAAAATTTCTCGTCGGCCTTTTCGACCAGCCTTATCAGCTGGATTACAGAGCTGCAGACCTTGAAGTAAACTGTGAGGAAAATAACCGGATTGCACTTCAGGCATCGAGGGAATCGCTCGTACTTCTGAAAAACGACGGGATGCTCCCTCTGGATGCTTCCAAATTGAAGAAGGTTGCAGTAATAGGCCCGAATGCAGACGAGACTTCCTTCGTACATACCCACTACGGACCGTTGGCGACCGATGCGGTTTCCGTGCTGGACGGTCTACGCAAGGCTCTGGAGGGCAAAGCGGAAGTTGAATACGAAAAAGGCTGTGAACTGGTCGACGCGGCCTGGCCCGAATCCGAGCTCATTCCGACTGACCCTGACGCAGCTGAACTAGCAGCAATAGAAAAGGCCGTTTCCCTTGCCCGACGCAGCGACGCGGTAATTCTCGTATTGGGAGGAGGGCAGCGCACCTGCGGCGAAAACAAGAGCCGCAGCAGCCTGGACCTCCCGGGGCGGCAGGATTTGCTGCTGAAGGAGGTCATGGCTGCCGGAACGCCAGTGACGGTTGTGCTGATTGGCGGTCGGCCAATGAGCATAAACCGCGCTAAACGCGATGCCAACGCAATTCTGGAGGCCTGGTATCCCGGCTCACACGGCGGAACCGCAATAGCAGAAGTGCTGCTCGGCAAATACAATCCCGGCGGAAAACTCAGCGTCACATTTCCAAAGAGCGTAGGTCAGATTCCGTTCAATTTCCCATTCAAGCCTAACTCCCAGGTAGACGGAGGCAACAAACCCGGCCTTCAGGGCAACCAGTCCCGCGTAAACGGCGCCCTCTGGGATTTCGGGTTCGGACTCAGCTACACCACATTCGAATATTCCAACCTTTCCCTCAGCAGCAGGGTTATTGCGCCCGATGGACAGGTTTCCGTCAGTTTCGATGTAACTAACACCGGCGCCATGGCCGGCGACGAAATAGTGCAGCTCTACATTCACGACTGCCTGAGCAGCATCACCGTATATGAAAGGCAGCTTCGGGGCTTCGAACGCGTACACCTGGAGCCGGGACAGACCAAGACTATAAATATGACTCTCGGCCCCGAAGCATTTTCACTTCTGGATGCAAACATGAATCGTGTCGTGGAATGCGGAGACTTTGATATACTCATCGGAGCCTCTTCCACCGACATACGGCTTCAGACAAAAATGAGGATTTGCGACGGAAGCGAGCCTGACGCTACGAATCTTTATCCAGACGATGCCAGCACCCGCGGAGCGAGTTTCCCGGCGAGTCTGAACATAAGCGAAGACGTGACTCTCCCATTGAAGGAAGGCAAACTGATAAACGACCTTGCCGTAGAATGGGGCAAGGGCACGGACTGCGAATTCGAGATTCTGTTCACTAACGGCGGAGGCCAGTTCCTGCCGCTCTACAAGGGCAAAGCCAAGGGCGAAAGCAGCGGAAAATACGAATTTGAGGCCACTGAGGCGAGTGAAATCCGTATAAGTATTACCAGGGGACATGCAGTTGTAAAAGAAATGGACAGTTACGCAATATTGAAACAATGAAAACATCTCTGATTTCCATATTGTTGACTGCGATACTGCTCGCTCCGGCCTGCGCTCTGGCAGGTTCTGCCAAGAACCTCACGGACGCGAAGGTCGAAACCTATTCGTACGCCGACGAACTTGTCCCTTCCCTGCTGTACGATGTGAAAGTGAACGGGCAGAGGCAGTTCGTTTATCCCACCCCGGAACCGCACATCTGCGCTTTCGGATGCGACAGTGAGGTAGAGGTGGAAATCTGCTCGCTGTCTTCGGATATCAAAAGCGTAGCCGTACGGCCACTGAACAAGAAATATCCCTGGTCCCTGAAAAACGGAGTTATAACCCTGAGGCTTAAACCCTACGAGAAAGCCGTAGTTGAGCTTAACGGAAGCGAAGAAAACCCTCTGTTCATCTTTGCAAACCCTCTGGAAAGCGAAAAGCCGGCAAAGGACAATCCGTCGGTAAAATATTTCGAAGCCGGGAAAATATACACCCCGGGGCTCTTGAAATTAGAGAGCGGAGAGACCCTGTACATAGAGGGCGGAGCGGTGGTCAACGGATGCCTGGATCTCAGGGAGAAAAACGACGTAACCATTGATGGCTGCGGCATTCTGAACTGCCATCCGGGAGATTCCCGCGGCATCTTCGCTCTTCGCTGCAAAAACCTTACTCTCAAGAACATAATTGAGATAAACAAAAACAACTGGACTACTTTCTTTGCCGAATGCGAAGGGCTGCGTTCAGATAATTACAAGGCTGTAGCCAGTATCAGCCAGAACGGAGCGGAAAACGACGCTTTTGACATTCTGGGCTGCCACGACGTGGAAGTGAGACGCGGATTTTCTTACTGCCACGACGACGCCTTCTGCATTAAATGCAGGAAATGGAACTATGGAGGCCCGTCATCCGACATTCTGATTGAAGACTGCATGGCCTGGAACTGCCTGCGCGGGAATTGTTTTGAATTTGGATACGAACTTCAGGACGATGCCACCCGCATAACCTTCAGGAATATCTATTCCATCCATTCCGCAGGAAACCCCGAAGCGTACAGGCGAGGGTCCATAGGTCTCCACAATGGCGCAGGAGGCTGCATCTCGAATGTTCTGTACGAAAACGTATGGCTGGAAGATCCCAAGGAATTCGGAATACACATGATAATCATGCAGTCCGACTATAATATAGGCACGGGAGTGCAGTGGAGCCCTGGAAAGATTTCCAACGTAACACTCAGGAACGTTCATATAGAGAAACTCCCTCCAGAAGGGAACTTCATACAGGGTTACGACTCCGGAGAGCATAAGATTAAGGGAATACGCTTCGAGGGTCTTTGGATAAAAGACCGGCGCATCCGCTCCGCCAGAGACGGAAATTTTGACATTAAAAATGCAGAAGTAATTTTCAACTGACAACCATGAACTCTAAACTGAAAACCATTATCGCAGTCGCTGCCATGATTTTTGGCTGCGTGACAGCCCAGGCACAGGGCAACGTGCACGGGAAGGTAGTGGATGCCAACGGAGAAGCGGTCATTGGCGCAGCAGTCTTCTATGAAGGCACTTCCAGCGCATCCATGACCGATCTGGATGGAAACTATTCAATTCCTTTCAAGAAAGGCGGCAAACTGATAGTGAGCCTCATCGGAATGAAAGACGCTGTGCACTATCCCGGCGAACCAGGCACGCTGGACATTGTTATGCAGAACGACGACCTTCAGATTGAAGACGCCGTGGTAATCGGATACGGCACCCAGTCGAGGAAAGACCTGACCGGATCCATCGCTTCCGTGAGTTCGGAAGAACTCCGCAAAACCGGCAGCAGCAACGTCATGGGCGCCCTTCAGGGGCACGTGGCAGGTCTCAGCATCGTATCGCAGTCTGGCGAACCCGGAGCCGGCACCCAAATCAAAATCCGCGGTAACAATTCCATCAACGCGGGCACCACTCCCCTCTTTGTCATAGACGGCATGCAGATGGATGTCTCCGCCGATGAGGTTGCGACCGAAAGCACCACCGGAGCTGGTTCTTTCGACCCCATGTCTTTCCTGAACCCCAACGACATTCAGTCAATAGAGGTGCTGAAGGACGCATCGGCAACCGCAATCTACGGTTCCAGGGGTGCGAACGGCGTTATAATAATAACCACCAAGAGCGGTGCCTCCTCCAACAGGACGCTCGTAAACTTCGACGCATCGGTGGGAGTTTCTACTGTTCCTAAGTATATCGAAATGCTTGACAAGCAGGAGTTTATGAACTACCGCTTCTCTCGTGGAGACTACGGCTGGCAGCACTTTGGCAAGGATACGACCGGCGACGGCATAGCCGACACCCCGAAGGATGCTTCAAGCTATGAGGGCTATGACTGGCAGAAAATCATGTACCGCCCGGCAGTAACCCAGAACTACAACGTATCGGTAAGTGCCATGGCCGGAAAGAAAACCCAGATACTCGCCAGCATCGGCTATCTTAACCAGCAGGGACTCGTCATCAACAACGACTACGCCCGTTACACCGGTCGACTGAAAGTGGACCACCAGATTAACGACAAACTCAAAATCGGCGCTAACGTAAACTTCGGACGCAACGTGAGCAACGGCGCAGTTTCCTCCGGCGGCGGCTCCCTGGGATACAGCGGTCTGATTCAGATGATTTACCTCGAAAGGCCTATCAATTTTATCACCGAATCGGACCAGACCGAATATCCGCACGGGCTGAAGGACCTTACCACCCTGGCAAGCGACCTTACCTTCCGCAAGATGGATTACAACCGCGTTGCCGGAAACGCCTATCTAGACTGGACCATTATCAAGGGGCTTACATTCCGGGCAGCCGCATCCGGTTCCTACTCCGGCTCCACCCTATGGCAATATTACAACTCGGAGAGCCGCTGGGGCCAGGCCAGAAACGGTTATGGCACCAACAAGCAGGTAAACTCACTCAGCTGGAACGCCAGTGCCACCCTAACATATAAGAAAACGTGGAACAAGAAGCATAATTTCGATGCCATGATAGGCGGTGAAATGAGCATGTACCACTCCGATTACACGTCCCTCAGCGCATACAATTTTACGGATGAATCCACAGGAGCCTTCTCGATAGGCAAGGGCGGGGTTATCGAAACGCCTCAGCAGGACTACACCGTGAGCACCAGGATGTCTACCTTCGGACGTGCGAACTACAATTACGATTCCCGCTATTACGTTACCTTCAACCTGCGTGCAGACGGTTCCTCCAAATTCCATGCAGGCAACCGCGTGGGCTGGTTCCCCTCCGCATCGCTGGCATGGCGCCTTTCAAAGGAGTCATTCATGAAGGGAACTTCCGGCTGGATGGACGATCTGAAAATCAGGCTAAGTGCGGGTGCTTCCGGAAACGACCGAATCAGCACTTACGCCTCCCTCGCCACCCTGACGATGAATTATTACGCCTCTAACGGCACCGAAATTTCCGGCATGGCCCCGAACACTCCGGCCAATCCCAGACTTAAGTGGGAGACCACCTATCAGTATGACGCCGGATTTGACCTGAGTCTCTTCAAGGAAAGGCTGAAAATCTCTTTTGACGCCTACTACAAGGACACCCGAGACATGCTCTACAAATCCGTAGTATCTGCCCAGAGCGGATACACCGAGAAATGGGACAACCTGGGCAAGGTTACCAACAAAGGCGTGGAACTCAGCATAAACAGCCATAACATAGATACCAGGAACTTCTCCTGGGCCACGGACTTTACCTTCGACCTCTCCCGCAACCGCGTGGAAGACATCGGAGGCGTGGAATACACCTCGGTTAATATTGCCGCCGGACAACTTTCAACCGACATTTCCCGCATCATGGTAGGTCAGCCTATCGGAGTGGGTTACGGTTATGTCTGGGACGGCAACTATCAGCTCGACGATTTCATCATCACGGACCGCATGGGCAACGAACTCCCCTCCGACGTGGTGACTTCGGAAAACTTCTCAAACTTCAAATATACCCTGAAGGAAGGGGTTCCCTCCATCAATTCGAAGAGTGTACAGCCCGGCGACCGCAAATACAAGGATATCTACCCCGTAAATCCTGACGGTACCGTGGGCGACGGAGAGATTACCACCGAAGACCGCACCGTAATCAGCAATTCCAATCCGGCCTTCACCATGGGCCTGGGCAACACCTTCCGCTACAAGGACTTCGACCTTAACATCTTCCTTGAGGCGGTTGTGGGACGCCAGATTATGAACGAGTTCAAGCTGCGCTCCGAATCCGGACTTACCGGAGGCACCCAGTACAACAACCTCACCAAGGCGGCATGGTATGGGCACTGGACACCTGAAAACGGTTCCCAGACCTATTCTGCCCTGCTTAACTGCACAAACACCTACGTATCTTCCTACTTCGTAGAAGATGCATCGTTCCTCCGTATCAAGACAATATCGCTCGGGTACAACCTCCCTGAAAAAATATGCGAAAAAATCAAGATACGCGGAATACGCTTCTCCCTGAATGTGGACAATGCGTATGTATTCACCCGTTACAGCGGACTCGACCCGGACGTAAGCTACAACAGCACCCTTTTCCCGGGGCTCGACAGGCTTTCTTATCCTAAGGCAAGATCTTATACCGTTGGCATTAACTTCAAATTCTAAACGAGAGTGGAAATGAAAACATCTAAATTGATATTTACAGCTGCCTGCACCGCGGTGGCACTTCTCTCGGTCGCAGGATGCGAAAATGCAGGATTCCTCAACCAGGCACCTTATTCCCAGACTTCCCCTGAGAATTTCTACACCAAGGAATCAGACCTCAAGCTGGCCCTTACCAGTTGTTACGAAGCCATAAACACCCATAAAATCCCGGGCAAGGGAAATGCACAGAGAGGCTCGTACGCCCAGGGACTTATTTATATAATGAATGCTCCTTCAGACGATATCGGTGCCGCCACCGCCAGCGGGACAGACGGATATGAAATGGAGTGGGGCAGTTTCATAGAATCTACTGAATGCGTACGCGATTTCTGGAAGGTCTTCTACACCGGAATCAACCGATGCAATATCGTCTTGGCCTATCTGGATAAGATTAACCTTACAGAGAGCAGCCGTATTCAGTTCGAGGCGGAAGCCCGCTTCATGCGCGCTTTCTTCTACTATCACCTGGCATGGAACTTCGGAGGAGTGCCCATCGTTACGGATTACGCATCGTCAGGCATGGAACCCCGTTCCCCGCTGAAAGATGTCTACAATTTCATCTTTGACGACCTGGAATTCGCTTACGGCAACCTGGACAGCGGTTCCGGCCTTATCCCTGGCTGCTCCATCAACAGATTCGGCGCGGCAGCCTACATAGGCAGGATCTGCAACTATCTGGCGGCGATGAAACGCAATAACACCGGTGCGGACCTTGCACTCCAGCAGCCCCTCAACGACCTTTCCTGGGTAGATGCAGCCGCAATGACCGAAAAGGCCCGGGCAGCCCTCGAAGATGTGGTGAACAACTCGAGCTACAGGCTCAACGAGGATTTCATGGCTAATTTCAGGGAATGCAGCAAGGTGGAGCAGAACATCGAATGTCTCTTCCTTTCGCAGATGAGCCTTTCCGGATCCGAGGGCTGGTGGCCCAACAGCTATTTCCTTCCCACTCCGGCATCAGGAGGCTCAGACTTCCCTACTGCATATGGCGGCCGACATGTTCCCTTCCCGCGCGCGTTCTATATGTATGTAGCTCAGGACCCGAGGCGCGACCGCTTCTTTACAGGCCGCCTTACGGAAGGATTCAAGACGGAGCTGGCATCCGACGGATACACCTACGGGCAGCCAACCTATCAAGATCCCAACGGAGTAATTGATTACGACGAAGAAGGCAATCCCATCAAAGACCCGGTTACCGGAGAGTACGTCCGCATTCCCAACCCCCTTTACGAAACTCCGGAGCAAACCTATCTGGCCACTTCCGGCATGCAGATGTGTCCCGGCAAATTCCGGCTGGCGAAACTGGAATCGCTGCAGCACACCTACCAGCAGCACTCGCTTTCCTACCCTCTGATGCGGCTTGCCGACGTATACCTTATGTACGCTGAAGCCCTCTACTTCGGCGGCAATGAACCCCTGGCGCGCGAATGGTGCGATAAAGTTACTTATCGTGCAGCAGGAGCTGAAGGGAAGCTGAAGGGCGATGAAAAGGAAGCGCTCTACGAGCAGCTGCGTGCAGCCTATCACAGGGACGATTTCCTTGAGGAACTGCTCGAAAGCCGCGAGCGCGAGCTCATTTTCGAATTCTCCCGCAAGTGGGATATGATACGTTTCAACCGTATAGACGCCGCCATCGAGAGCCTCAACAGCGAATACGTCGTAGAACTCGAAGGTAAAGTCGACTCCCGCTATCTTAAGATAAACAGCACAAGTGTGGCCAAGTATGCAATCGACAATCTGAAAGCCAACTGGGCACACCACAAAATCTGGCTGCCTATCTCAGAAGAACAGACAGGTGTAAACAAGTCCCTGAGCCAGAATGCCGGCTGGGGCAGCATAATCAACGCACAATCAGAATAATAACACATAAAACGAAAAAGGTATGAAAAAGTATTTCTCTATCCTATGCATCTTCACAGCGCTCTGCGCCGCCAGCTGCACACCCCAGGAAGAAGATTTCCCTACTCCGGAACCCGGAACCAGCTACATCCTTGAAGGGACCGTAGACACTGACGGTTTTACCTGGACGAGCAATGCCGTAGTAGGCCTTTACAGCGATACTACAGCCGTCAAGGCTCAGAATCTGCGTTGCCCCATTTCCGGCTATGCAGACATTCTCATGGACGAAAACGGAGACCCTCTCCCCTACACCCCCTCCCCTTACGAAGGACAGGTCCGAGCAAAGTTCAACACTCCTGAGATGGACCTTATAAAAGGGAAGAACCGTTTTATGGTATATCATCCCTGGTCTAAAGACCTCGTATTCACGGCCGGAGTCATTTACGGACTCGAGATTGCCCAGAATCAGACACAGCCGGCTGCCAACGTGGCAGGGTCCTGCTTCTCCTACGCCAGCGTAGAAGGCATACCCGGGAAAGACGACACCTTCAAATTCGTTCTCAAGCCCGTATCCGCCTTGCTTAAGGTCAACATCACCACCAGCGAGCTTGCAGGCTACAACCTAAAGAAGGTAACAATCTATGACGACGCCGGACAGGCAGCACTGGGCGGCGGCTTCAACGTGAACGTAAAGACAGGAGGCATCAAGACTCTCAAGACTTACAGCACTATATCCACCACAATCCTGAATCCCTCTGCTCTGGCATCGGGAGTGGCCCAGGCAGCATACCTGAACGCCATCCCCGGCGACTTCACCGGACAGGACATCTGGATTGTAATTGAAATGTCCAGCGACAAGGGCACAGTTACCCTCCCCATCAAACGCAACGATCTCCAGTTCGAGGCCGGCAAAACCACCGAAATCACTCTCAGCGACCTCAAGGCGTCCGACTGTTCCATCGCATGGTACTGCCCCGTTGAGAACAGACACCTGACCGGCCTGGGATATGCCTATGGCGAAGCCAACACCTTCTTCATCCAGTGTAAGAACGGAAGCACCTATAACGGAGCCACATATCAGGCCGCTGCCGAATATCCCGAGAGCGTTACCATAGACTACCGCCCCCGCGGAGATTTCTCAAAGGTCGAGGATCCTGCAGGCTGCCACTTCGAGTGGGCCAAACTTGGCGCGATGGCAGACGGCCAATACAACGGCACCGGTAAGGTATACGTCCCGCGAACCACCGGATATGAAGCCAGCAACGTGGATCCTACCGCCTTCGAATTCGTACAGAACGAAGCTGCCTACACCGTGACGGTAAGGAATACTGGCGCATTCGCAGGCGCTCCCATCCTGCTCATGGTAAAGAACAACAAGATACTCTGGGCCTTCACCTTCTGGAACATTGCCGCAGACGGCACCAGGGTTGAGGAAATCCCCGTCAGCGGCACCAATATCCGCCTGGCGAACATAGATCTCGGAGTTTCCTCCAGCCAGTACGACAAGTGGATAGCCAACAAGAACGGAACCAATCCCGATCCAGCCTTCCGCACCACCTACTTCTATCAGTGGGGACGCCCCATACCTACCTTCTGGGAATCCTACTGGACTCTCCGCTGGAAGGGCGAAGCTGGCAACACCCCGGCAATCGCAGGGCCCCTTACCATGGATGCGGCCCTCGCCAACCCTGTAGGCCAGATCTTCGCCGAGCAACTCAACACCGATATGCCCAACTGGCTCGAGACTCCCGAAGGCGCTGAAATCGGCGACCTCTGGGGCAACTGCAATGCAGACTCCACCCATGTAGGCGTCAAATCCATCTACGACCCGTGTCCTAAGGGCTGGAGAGTCGCAGACTGCGCCGCCTTCGTAGCTATTGGCGAGTCCTGCACGGCGAGCGGAACCGGTTTCTCCTATGAGGACACCCCCGGCAAGGTTGGCTCCTATATCTCTGCTGCAGGCGGAAATCTGTTCATCACTCAGGGATATGCCGGTGGTAAAGTAGCCACTAACGGCCGTATCGCTACAATGGGCGGCGCCAACAACGGCACAAAGAGTGGCTGCAAGTACGGCGCCCTCTGGTCCAACTGGATTGGAAGTCCTGAAAAAGTACAACCTGGCGCTCTCCAATACGGCTCATCCGACCGTGGCTCAGAGACTCCATACCCTAAGATGGGACGCTTCAACCGCAGCGTCTCCGCAGCGGTCAGATGCCAGGTCGATACTGACAACAGATAATGGAAACCATGTATAATCATCCTGACAAATACAAAGCTCCCTGCGCAGAAATCTTCATTCTTGAAGAAAACTCAGGCGTGCTGTGCGAATCCGAAGGCGCCGGAGGCACAATGCCCGAATTCATTTGGGACCAGGAATAGAAAATCATATTGCTATGAAAATGAAATTTCTCGCCCTGACAGCCTTCGCAGCCGCACTCGCAATGCAGGTGGCATCATGCACGAAAGCAACCGCAGATTCCACGCCCTCGGAAGTGGCAACCATAGGTGGCTATGCCTCCGATGAAGGCGTAGAGGCAAAACTTGCCGTGGAATCTAAAAAAGGGAGCGCATATCCCTGCGTCTGGAGCGACTCAGACAAGATAGGGATACGCACCTCCAACGGAAAGACCGTAGCCACCGGCACTCTGAGCAGCGGCGCAGGAGAACGCTTCGGCACTTTCAGCCTCACGCCAGGGTCCGTCACCCCTTCGGAAGGCGAAACCGTGCGAGTGGTCTATCCGACTTCCCGCATGATGAGCTTTTCGTCCGGTACGCTTGCATCTGAGCAGGTTCAGGCAGGAGCCGGTAATCAGAACAACAAGCTGTCAGATTACGATTTTGCCTGCGCAGACATCGTTTACTCCTCGGGTAGTTTCCCGGCAGAGTTCAGCCTGAAGCACCTCCTCAGCTACGTGAGGATAGCGGTTTCTTCCGAGACATTCGCCGGTACTACGCTGAACAGTATAACCCTGCAGTGCCCGGAAACGGCCCTCAGCGGAAGCTACAGCACAAATTACAACACTCTGCAGGTATCCCCCATTTCAGGCATCGACCATGTTACAGTAAGTTTCAAAGACCCGGTCATACTCAACGGGGCACGCAAGGACATCTGGTTAACTGTACTCCCCGCAGACCTTAGAGGAAAGACCGTAACGCTGACCTACAGCATCACTACGGCCGACGAGACCTTCGAGGTTAGCACCACTCTTGGCGGCACACTGCTCGAGCAGGGCAAGGCCTACAGCCTGGACCGCTGCGGCTTCAATCCGGTTCCCGGTTTCTGCCCCACCGACACCCGCATCAAAGCCGGCGAGGGACATGCCTACGGGCAGGCCAACACCTTCCTCATCCAGTGCAAGGACGGAAGCACCTACACCGGAGGAAGCTACAAAGCCAACCCCGATATCCCGCAAAGTGTCACCATAGACTACCGCGTGCGCGGAGACAGGCAGACTGCAGTGATCCCGGACGGAGTGAGTTTCGGCTGGGCCACCAAGTCTTACGGCATAACCCAGACTGCAGCAGGCGCGTACCTGCCCAGATACAGCGATTACAGCGCAAGCGGCGCAGACCCTTCCGGCTATACCTTCAGCGTAGATGAAGAGAACTACACCGTAACTGTAACCAATGTAAGCGCCCATGCCGGCTCCCCCATCCTTCTGATGATGAAGGACGGCAAGATACTCTGGGGCTGGACATTCTGGAATATCGCGGCCGACGGCACTGAACTATCGGTAGAATCTATTGGATCCAGTGCCTACCAGCTGGCTAACATGGACTTAGGGCAGCCTACCACCAATTACGAGCAGTGGTGCGCGAACCTTGCCGGCTCAAACCCCGATCCAATCTGGCGAATGACCTTCAAATACCAGTGGGGCCGCTACCTGCCTACCTTCTGGAACAGCTACTGGTCTCTCTGCATCAACGGCACAGCCTTCAACGGCAACGTCCCGGCAATACAGGGGCCTGTCAGTCTGGCCGAAGCGCTCGAGCATCCCTACGGACTCATAGTTCCGGAGGCCAGCGCCGAAAACAACACCATCACCGACTGGCTTAGCAGCGCAGACGGCTCCCTGTGGGGGAACCTTTCACCTGACAAGAACAACATAGGGCAGAAGACTATCTACGATCCCTGCCCTAAGGGATGGAGGGTACCCGATTTCTACAACCTGCAGTCGAGGCGCTACTCGGAGACCTGGACTAAAGTTACGACCGCCGGCTATTACGGCTGGAAAGGCAGCGCCAGCATGACCTGGGGCAAGGTAAGCGGAAGTTTCTTCCCCGCTTCGGGATCTATCTACAACAAGATTGGCAAACTCAGCGCAAGCGAAGCGCGAATCGCCACAGGCGGCGGCAACAACACGGGAATCAGCGCCGGCGGCGGCTGGTGGACAAACTTCACACCTCAGAACGACTATTTCCCCGCAGCGCTTGGAAAGCTGTCCACCGGAAACGATCCCGGGGCCAATCCCGGTTGGTTCGACAGTGGCACCAACGCCAC
>JAGAAU010000188.1 GCA_017615135.1 Bacteroidales bacterium
GGAAACGGA
The DNA here is from genome assembly GCA_017615135.1 of Bacteroidales bacterium. Lineage (GTDB taxonomy): Bacteria > Bacteroidota > Bacteroidia > Bacteroidales > UBA932 > Cryptobacteroides. The sequence continues at coordinate 10 of JAGAAU010000188.1, forward strand.
AAAACTTTCCTGGATCGTAACATAGGCGCCATGTATGATTGTACGAACACGACCGCGACAGGCCTGCTGTACCAGTGGGGAAGGAAAGACCCCTTCACTGCGCCATATCGTATCAAATATGGAACGCTTATGGCTACTAGCCCGACAAACATTATGACAGACCACACAAGCGTTGAAACTATTGCTTGGACTATACAGAACCCCACTTCTTTCATCTACTTGTCATCAGGGGGAAAATGGTTCTCGGATTCTGCCCAAACATGGGAGACCACCAATAAGAGTATTTACGATCCTTGTCCTCCCGGATATCGCGTTCCTTCCGTATCACAATTAAGCGGACTCAGTTTTAATAAACTAGACGGTGATAATTATTGGGATAGCGCCAATGCCAGAATCCAGGAAAGTACTGGGCAATATTTCGCCGGTACGGGCCGCAGATATGTTTCCAGCGGAAATCCCAAAGTGGATACTGCTAAGAATGGTTATTATTGGGCCAGAGATAACACCGGCAATAATATGACAACAGCATTTACCATAGCTGGTCCTACGGATACAGAAGCCGAAAAAGTATTAGTGAGTGCCAACAATCACGGCAAGTACTTCGGCTACGCCGTCCGCTGCGTAGCAGAATAAGGTCTCATCCAAACTCAACATGACAGACTACACACATCCCAGTATTGAAATCATAGACCAGGAGAGGCTCCTGGATGTGATTATTTGCGCCTCCCCCGTTCTTGGAACGGAAGAATACGACAATTTAGAAGGAGAATGGTAAAGATGGATAAGAAAATGAATTCGGCACTGGCTGTGATGCTTTCGCTCACCTTTATGTTCTCCTGCACCGTAAAAGAACTGGAGACGGGGTCCCCTGCCCCGAAGGAGGGGACCGCTGTGTTGCAGGCTGTCATAGGAGAAGAATCAAGGGCAGTCCTGGACGGAACGCAGATACTATGGCAGGAGGGAGACCAGATTAATGTTATAACCAGGTCTTCGCACAACTGCGGAGCATACACTCTTGTTGATGGGGCCGGTACAACTACCGGTCGGTTCAGCGGTGGAGACATCGAGGACTGCCCCGAGTATTATGCCCTTTATCCCCACGGAAAGTCCTACACCAAGTCCAACGAGCGCTACCGCTTCAGCGTCCCTAAAGAGCAGACCTGGCAAAACGAATCCGTCGGACGCGGCGCGAACGTAATGGTCGCAACTTTTACCGACCCTTCCGAGCCACTGCAGTTCAGGAATGTAATGGGACTGCTTAAACTCTCCCTTGTGGGAAGTCAGAAGGTATACAAGATATCCGTTACTGATGCAGATGAAAGCCATCAGTTATGGGGGAAGGCTGCATTGCTGCTGAACGGAACTCAGGGAACCGCCTCGCAGGACCTCGAATTCAGCGAGGGCGACAATACCCTGGAGCTTAACTGCCCCGGCGGAGTGCAGCTCTCCCCTGTGGCTACTCCGTTCTACATTGCCGCGCCTCCGGGAAGTTTCGCTTCCGGAATGTCCATCAACATTTATGGTTCAAACACTTCTGAACCGCTGGAAACAATTTCCACCACCAAGGACAATAGTATCGTGCGTTCCGCCGTGCGAGCCATGCCTGTTAAAGAAATTTCCTCTGCCGTTACTATACCGGAAGACCTGTCTTTCACAGAGCCGGCCAACTGCTATGTGGTAAACGGCAGCGGAGACTTCAAGTTCAAGACGGTAAAGGGCAACAGCAATGAGAGCGTAGGGGCTGTTGCAGACGCTGTGGTACTCTGGGAGAGCAACGGGACCACTGTTGCACCTCAGGTTGGAGACATAGTGGCCAACCCCGTATATTCCGACGGTTATATTAACTTCACAGCAACCGGCACTGCCGGTAATGCACTCATCGCCGCTCGCGACAACCAGGGCAACATTCTCTGGAGCTGGCACATCTGGGTACCCGGAGCTAAAATCAAGGCTGCAACCTACTCCAACGCATCTTCCGGTGGAGTTATGGACCGCAATCTTGGTGCACTCAGCACTACAGAAGGCAATCCGCTCAGCAACGGCCTGCTCTATCAGTGGGGACGCAAGGATCCCTTCCCCGGTTCGGCCGGATACAGCAATGGCAATCCGGTTGTGGCAACCAGCGGCAGCATCACCTGCGATTCCTCATCAGACACCAAGGGAACAGAGGAGTATTCCATCGCCCATCCGACGGAATTCCTGTACTGTCCGAGTTCTGTACAGTCCAATCAGGACTGGGTTTACGGTGGCAACAACACGCACTGGGCGGCCAGCAAGACCGTCTGGGATCCCTGTCCTCCAGGATACCGGGTACCCACGAACGGAATATGGGCCAACCTTGGCTTCGAGAACGGCAGCTATGCCATGAAACTCGACGGCAAGCACTGGTATCCCGTTGCCGGCTGGCGCTGGTCTTCAGACGGAGCCGTGCACGGAGCTACGGCAAATGGCTATTACTGGACTGCCTCGGCAGGGGCCAACCAGGCGACCTATGGAAAATATACCTATGGTTCCACCTGTACTTTCGAGCCATCCAAGAGCATGTCCCGTTCCGCCGGACTGTCTGTGCGTTGCTGCACGGATATTACGCCCGTAGAAGAGCCATCCGAAGGGAGTGATAAAGCATTCTTTACAGCCCTGCCGGAAGGAACTCTCCTCAACGGCATAGAGAGCGGGGACGGCAGTTTTACCCTGAACTTCAGCAACGGCAGTTCCACCACTCTGAGCAGCAGCCGCAGCGCACTGCTTCAGGTATCGGACAGCGGCAACTGGCTCGTGAACGGTGAAAACAGTAACTATCAGTATGCCTCAACACCCCTCTACCGCATAGATCCGGCAACTGGCAACTGGCTGAGCGACGGAGTCTCCACCGGGGTTTCCGCTCTCGGCTCGCCCGTATCCTACGCAGACCAGGAGGTAACAAGCGTAGTGGAACAGGCGCGCAAGATATGCGTAAATTTCCCGGACGGGACTTCCCTCTCCTACCCCAAGAACATTGACTGGGGCATGTGCGTCCAGAAGACTGCCGACAAACTCTACGTGTATATGGGGCACAGTTCATCCAGCAAGTGGATACGATACAGCTATTCCTGGAGGCACAAAGACTACACCGGAGGAACCACCTATCCCGACTACTACGATAACTGGGGTCTGGGAAAACCCGGCACCTGCACCCGCAACGGCAACTCGTTCACATTCGGGGAAGAACTGTTCCTCGGAGGCGAGGCGGAGGCTGCCGTAGAAACCTACGCCTGGGACAGCAGCACTTCCAAGAAGTATTCCGGAGGTGTCCTCCACGGATGGGAGAACATGTGCATTGAAGGCGGAAACCGCATGTTCAGCCTGAGCATTGACGGGAATCCGGTAGGCGAAACCGCCACCGTATCCCTTTCCAGTGCAAGCCTGGTGGAAATAGAGCAGACAACCCTGATTGCACGGGCATACAGCCCCGAAGGCACGGACAACGCATACGCCAAGGTAAAAAAACACTGGACCTTCAAGGACGGCACCGTAAGCATCAGCGTTGAATACGAGTTCCTGAGCGAGACGGAACTGTTCCAGTCTATGTTCGGGATGTTCTGCGTAAAGAGGCTCAGAACAGCCGGCGACACCGCTTCGGGCTATATCACCAACCTTGCATGGAAAGACAATGCTCCGTATGTGATGTATGCAGTACCGGAGGGCTGGGAAAGCTCGGTTAGCGCCTCGGCTCCGCTCAAGAGCAAAGACAATGCTACTACCCGGGTGGAAGAGTTCGGAGAGGCGGGCGTCAGCTTTGCGATGCAGTTCGACGGAGGCACCCTCAAATCCAAGGGCGGTTTCAAGATTGGCACCAACGGGAATAACTACAACAAAATCTACTTCGACCTCAGCGGCAATTATACCGCCGCTGTAGGCGAGAAACTGAACAGTACCGTACACTGGGAAATAGATTATATCGAAGACTACAACTTGTTTTAATTTATGAAAGCTGCGTTTGCATATTCAAGCCCCGAACTTGAGATCCTGGATTTGGAGATACTCTGGCTTCTGTGTGGCTCTGTGATAACTGGAAATGAAGAATTTTCAGAAGAAACCATAGGAGAATGGTAGTATGAAAAATCAGTTCTGTTATCTATTTCTGGGGTTGACGGCCTTTGCATTGTCCGGGCAATCCTGCACGAGCGAGCAAATGGAAGTTCAGGAGTCCGTTCGAGTGAGCGTCAGGGCCAATACCGACCTTGGAGATGGCTCCAGGACCAGCCTGTCCGGGCATAGTGTCCTATGGACCGAGAATGATCAGATTGCTCTATTCTCCTCTGGAGGAGGCAAGGGAATTCTGGTACTCACAAACGGCGCCGGTACAACTTCCGGCCTGTTCGAAGGCACCATCCAGGGTTCAGTCGCGCCCTATTACGGCTTCTACCCCGCCACGAACGGAATCAGTAAGTCCGGGGGCGCCGTGAACTTCAGTGTACCCCAGGTTCAGAC
>JAGAAU010000189.1 GCA_017615135.1 Bacteroidales bacterium
ACCACAATTTCAACGGATTCTTCCTTGGCAAGATTCCCTTGCTGAAGAAACTTAAGCTGCGCGAGGAATTTACCTTCAAGATGACTTACGGCGCCCTTCGGGAGCAGAACCGTAATTATATGATCAATTTCCCTGAGGGGATGGGCACCATGGGCAAGATGCCCTATATGGAAATCGGGGCCGGTATCAGCAATATCCTGCAGCTTTTCAGGGTGGATTGCTTCTGGCGCCTTACTCACCGCGAGCCCCGTATCATCGGCGGCCAGGAGGTCAAACCCCGCAATTTCAACGTCACCATCGGCCTGGAGTTCAGATTTTAGTCTACGCCTTCAGCCGGCAGTCAGATATATTGCAACCGCTACAACCTTCGCATTTAGTGATTTTCCGGGGACGAAGGAGCCGCCAGAGAGCTATGCCGGCGCAGATGAGCACGGCGGCGAGGATTATTATGCTGGCGATATTCATAGGAAGAGAGCGGCAATGTTATAACAGATAAGTGCTGCAACCCAGGCGACTGTGCACTGGAACACTATCATGAACAGAGCCCTGGCGCCACCAAGTTCGCGTTTGACGGCGGCGATTGCGGCCACGCAGGGAGTGTACAGCAGGCAGAACACCAGCATGGGAACGGCGGTGAGCGGTGTGAGCGATGTCAGCACTCCCAGCACGTCCATGGTGGAAACCACGCTCTCCTTGGCCAGGAACCCGGAAATGAGCGCAGTAACTATGCGCCAGTCGCCCAGTCCGAGAGGGGTGAATATGGGAGCAATCCAACCGGCAATGGCGGCAAGCATGCTCTGTTCCCCGTCGGAAACCATATTCAGGCGATAATCGAAGGTCTGCAGCAGCCAAATCACCAGTGTTGCCAGGAAAATCACCGTAAAAGCCCTTTGGAGGAAGTCTTTGGTCTTGTCGCCCAGCAGGTGAAGCACATTTACCGGCTGGGGCAGGCGATAATTCGGAAGTTCCAGCACGAAAGGAGCCGGCGCGCTGTTTCTGTGAATCTGCTTTGCAACCAACGCCACTATAATGCCTATGAAAATAGAGAACAGATACAGGCAAACCAGCACAAGACCGCCCTTCCCGGGGAAGAAAGCATTGCTCAGGAAGGCGTAAATCGGCAGTTTTGCAGAGCAGCTCATAAAAGGAGTGAGCAGGATAGTCCTCCGGCGGTCGTGCGCAGAAGGCAGGGTGCGGGATGCCATCACTCCGGGAACGGAGCATCCGAACCCGATTAGCAGGGGAACTATACTCCGCCCGGAAAGTCCGAGCTTTCTCAGGAAACTGTCTGTAAAATAAGCCACGCGCGCCATATAACCACTGTCTTCCAGCATAGAAAGGAAGAAAAACAGTATGATGATTATAGGCACGAAGCTCACCACTGAGCCTACACCGCCGAAGATGGCATCTACAACCAGTGAGCGTACGGCAGGACTGACTTCCCAGCGCAGCATAGCCTGTTCAACCAAGCTCCCGAGACCGTCAATTCCCATCTGGAGGAGGTTCTGAAGGGGCGCCCCCAGCACATCGACCGTCAGCCAGATGGTAAGCGACATTATTGCGGCAAAAATCGGCAGGGCGGTCCATTTTCCGGTGAGGATGCGATCGATCCGGCGGCTGCGAATGTATTCCCTGCTAACCTGGGGCTTGATTACGGTGCGGGCGCAGAGTTTCCGTATGAATGAATACCGCATATCCGCGATGGCGGCGGCACGGTCCAGCCCGCGCTCTTTCTCCATCGTCCGGATCAGATTCTCTATATTGTCTCTCTCTTCCTTTGGAAGGTTCAGTGCCTTTTCCACCCATGGATCGCCCTCTACCAGTTTGGTGGCGGCAAAACGGGCTGGTATTCCGGTTGCTGCTGCGGCGTTCTCGATGAGGTGCATCACGCTGTGCAGGCAGCGGTGAACAGCTCCTCCGTGGTCGTCCTTGTCGCAGAAATCCTGCCTGGCCGGTCCCTCGCAGTACCTTGCAACGTGCACCGTATGTTCCACCAGCTCCTCTATACCTTCTTTCTTTGCTGCAGAAATTCCCACTACAGGGATGCCCAGAATGCGCTCCATCTCATTAATGCGGATGGAGCCGCCGTTCCCGCGCACTTCGTCCATCATATTGAGGGCTAGAACCATGGGCACGTTCAGCTCCATCAGCTGCAATGTCAGGTACAGGTTGCGTTCTATATTGCCGGCATCCACGATGTTGATGAGTCCGCGAGTCTGCGGGTTGAGGATGAACTCGCGCGATACCAGTTCTTCTGCGGTATAGGGCGAGAGGGAATAAATGCCGGGAAGGTCTGTAAGGGTGGTCTCCGGATAGCCGCGGATTACTCCGTCCTTGCGGTCTACTGTAACTCCCGGGAAGTTGCCAACGTGCTGGCTGGATCCGGTCAGAACATTGAAAAGGGTGGTTTTGCCGCAATTCTGCTGTCCGGCCAGCGCTATGCTCAGGACGGTGTCTTTAGGCAGCGGGTGCTCGTGGTCTTTGGAGTGGTACTTCCCGCCTTCTCCGAGTCCCGGATGGGAGTTGTGGTCGTGAAGGTAAGTGTGGTGGGCGGTATCAGATTTATATCGCTCGGCCTCCGTATCGGGAGCGCTCTGGTCTGCGGCAACTTCATCAACCGTAATGTGCGCTGCGTCCGCCTTGCGTATGGACAGGCTGTATCCGCTCACTTCCAGCCTCAGAGGGTCTCCGGACGGTGCTACCTCCACTATCTTAACGCTTGCGCCGGGAATCAGCCCCATGTCCAGCATGTGCATGCGGGCAGCTCCCTCTCCGCCGACTTTCTTTATTACGGCGGCTTTCCCGGCGGATAATTTGTCCAATGAAGACATATCAGCAGTTTAATCCTACAAATATACACACTTTTCCTTACCTTTGCCCCCGATGACCGTTATGAAAAAGCTCTTGCTTCTGACCGCGATTCTCTTTTGCACCGTACCCGTGGCGGCGCAGGAGGCCGAACTTCGCGATTCCCTGAAAGAAGTGCTGGTTACGGCGGTGCGGGAAAAAATGAGAAATACTACCCAGACCGGTCTGATGCGCTTTGAAGGTAAGCAGCTCCGCAGCGGGGTAGCGGTCTTCGGAACCCCGGACATAATAAAGAAGCTTCAGATGCTGCCGGGAGTGGCTGCCGGAAATGAACTTATGAGCGGGCTATACGTGCACGGCGGCGACGGTACCGACAATCTTTTCCTCCTGGACGGCATTCCGCTGTACAATATCAGCCACTTCGGCGGTCTCTTTTCCAGTTTCAACACAGACATAGTGGACAATCTGGATTTCTACAAGAGCGGCTTCCCGGCGCGTTACGGCGGCAGGTTGTCGTCGGTGGTAGATGTGGAAACGCGCGAAGGCAGCTTCGAAAAGTACCACGGCTCGGTTTCCATCGGAATGATAGACGGGCGCCTGCAGTTCGAGGGACCGATAGTTAAGAATAAAACCTCCTTCAACCTGGCCCTGAGACGCACCTGGATGGATGTGGTAACCCTTCCTGCAATAGCCTATGCCAATCTGAAATACGGAGGAGACCAGGTGGTGGGCGGCGGTTATGCCATGTGGGACGCTAACGCCCGGCTTACCCATAAGTTCAGCGAAGACAATGTCCTGAACGCCTGTTTTTACATGGGCCAGGACAATCTGCATTTCAGCCTGAAGCAGAAGGAAGACGGGGTGGACGGAAATTCCCTGAAGATGGGGGTAAAGTGGGGCAGCCTTACCGCTTCCGTTTCCCACAACTATAAATATTCCAATAAGCTGCGCTCCAGACATGTGCTTTACTATTCCCGCAGCAATTCCGATACAGGCTACGATTTCCTGCTGGGTACTGCGGGCAGCGACGGCAGCGCTACTTCCATGACGGATTCAGACGTTTCAGGAGTGCAGGAGCTGGGTGCGCGTTCAGACTGGGACTGGTTCCCAAACTCCTGGAACCACGTGCGCTATGGGCTTTCCCTGCAATATCACTGGTACGACAGTGGGCGTAAATTCCTTACCACGATGGTCTCCGGAGGGGAGGAGCTGTCCCGAAGCGAGGGTGATGAAAGCCTCGGGTATCGTGCGTTCGAGCCGGCAATCTACATAGAAGACGAGATTTTCATCAGGCACAATCTCTCCGCCAATCTGGGCTTAAGGTATGCACTCTTCCAGACCGGCAGGAAGGTCTGGCACTCTCCTGAACCGAGGGTGGCGCTTAAATGGATGCCGCACCCGATAGTGTCCGCCAAGGTTTCCTACACCCGTATGAGCCAGTTCGCTCATCTGGTGTCGGCCATGTACATAGATTTGCCAAGCAACTGCTGGATGCCGTCTACAGAGGAAGTGCGGCCCATGATGAGCGACCAGGTGGCCGGCGGAATCTATCTGACTCCCTATAAAGACGTGAAGCTGAACGTTGAGGGCTGGTATAAGACCATGGACTATATCCTGACCTATAACGGAGGCAACAGCTTCGTACCCCCGATTACGGGTTGGGAAAAAACTTTTTCCGAGGGCAGGGGCCGTTCCTGGGGAATGGAGGTTGAAGCCACCTACGACAACGGCAAACTGGCGTTTTCTACCTA
>JAGAAU010000190.1 GCA_017615135.1 Bacteroidales bacterium
CCCTCGTTCTGGGCGGAATTCGACACTTTCTTCGACTGCCTGCCCTCCAAGCTTCGTTATGGCCGCAACAGGTTCTTCAATTCCGGGAATGCCGCTTTGGAGGTTGCGGTTATTTCCGGGGCCGCCCTTTGCGTGCGCAGAACCGTCCTGGACTGCGTGGGAGCCTTCGACAAAGACTTCTTCATGTATTTCGAGGATACGGAACTTTGCCATCGCATCTCTGCCGCCGGATGGAAGCTGGTGAACCTTCCGGCTGCCAAAATTGTGCACCTTGGCGGTGCCAGTACCGGCAGTCTTGCCGTCCATGCCCTTAAAACCGAATCCTGGAAATTATACCTTTCCAAGACCAAATCGGCCTCCTGCGCCTCTTTCCTGCTGTTCTGCAGGAAGGTCACCATATACACACGAATCGCCGTCCATTGCTTCAACCCGCGTCTGCGCAGCAAGTGGCAATCTTACCGTAAAGAGCTGCAATGACCCCGAAACTGTCCGTCATAATTCCCGCTTACAATGCAGCTGCCTGGATTCGCAGCTGCCTGGACTCCCTGCCGGCAATTCCGGAAGTGGAAATAATCGTCGTTGACGACGGATCCATAGATGCCACCGGGGAGATTTGCCGCAAAGACTATCCTCAAGTGCGCTTTTTTCAGCGGGAGCATGCCGGTCAGGGGGCTGCGCGTAATTTCGGTCTCACTCAGGCTACGGGCGATTACATCTGGTTTGTAGATGCAGACGACCTTCTGCCCGATGCGGCGGCAGACCGCCTGTTTCCTCTTACAGATTCCGCTCCGGACATTATAGCCATCTGCGGTGCCAACTTGATTGACGGCCGCGCTGTCCGGCGCTTCAGCTGGAAAGGTATGGCTCCGTGCTCGGGAAAAGACTTCCTCTTGAAAGGAAAACTGCAGCGTGGAACCCCTTTTAGCGTATATCGGAGAGAGTTTCTACTTCAGACCGGGGTAAAATTTCCGGAAGGTATTTACCACGAGGATGCAGTATTTACCCCCTGCGCCTGGTATAATGCAGAAAAGGTGGTGTTTACAGACGAAATCCTCTATCTGGTGCGGCTCACTCCAGGTTCAACCACCCGTTCCGGCAATACCCGCAGGGCCTTCGATTCGGTTGAGGCCCAAAAACTCCTCAGTGCCTTTGCCGCCAAGTCGGAGCCTCTCTACAGGCGCGCGTTCGACAGCCTCATAGCATCGGATATGAATCATGCGCTGAAGAACTGCTATGGCTTTGGAGCTGAATTTGCGGCCGAATTCAACCGCTGCCTGTACCACAACAGGGTTCTGTTCAGGCATTTGAAGGGTGCGAGGGAACTGAAATTCAGACTGGAGTATCTGGCTTTCTCACTGTGCCCGCACCACACGGTGCAGGTTTATAAATTCCTGGAATTATTTAATCCTTCCCGCTGGCGCGCCTCCAGAGGCGTTTGAGTTTTACTGCCAGCTTCATCATGTGGCCTGGATTGATTCTGGCTTCAGCTTCTTCTGTACCCGGCAGCCGTGACATCTTGTATTTGATGCGATAGAGAGAATTCACATCCCTCCAGAACAGTTCCCGGGAAGAAATTATACCGTTCGCGAATAAGAAACGGTCTGTGATGGTGGTTTCGTTGATGCCTTTGGCAGATGCCAGCATTTTGGCGGTGCGGTTCGAGCCGTGAAAACGGAAGAAGTTCATCTCCTGGGCACAATATTCCACCTTGCCAAAAGATGCCAGGCCAATCCAGAACATATAATCTCCGTAGCCGCTCATCTGTTCCCAACCATTCTGTACCTGCAGGGCTTCTTTCCTGCGGAAAACGGCGGAACTGGCGTTTACCACCATGTTTTTGTTACGCATCTTGGCCTGCACGAACTTACGGCCGTTCATTCTGAATGCAACTTCCCCTTTCTGGTTTGGGTGCAGACCAGTCGAGCGCCCTTTTGCGTTGGTCCTGCGGGAGGCACAGAACCAGAGTACCGTTTCTTTGCAGGCGGTGAATGCCTGCATGGCGGTCTCCAGCAGGTCCGGAGTGCAGCTGTCGTCGCTCTCGGCTATCCAGATAAATTCCCCCGATGCAAGCTCCATCCCCTTTTTCCATTGCAGGTAGGGAGAGCCGCTGTTCTGTTCGTTGGCTACAATCGCCTTTACGTGGGGATCGTCTTTGTATGATTCCATGACGCTCAGACTCGCGTCTGAGGAACAATCGTCCAGGAGGATAATTTCATAATCGACGTATCTCTGACTGAGGATGGAGTTCATCCTTTCAGACAGAAATGCCGCATGATTATAGTTTGGAACGATTATGCTGACCATTAAAATGCAAAGTTGCGAATTTTTACTATTTTTGCAATACAACATTCAATGACGCGTATGAATATTAAGCTTTTACTTGCGGCATCCGCCATTGTGCTTCTGGCCGCCTCCTGCGACTTCGGTGCAAAACCCGCAGAACTTTACATCCCAAAGAACACTGTTGAATTTGCCGGCAACGCTTTCTCTTCTTTCAGCCTCGGAAGCGATGTGAAGCTTTATACCGCCCAGAATCCGGACGACAAGTCCCAGTGGGTAGTCCAGGCTGTAGTGCCTGTAAGGAAGGAGACAAAAGGCCAGATTTCCGGCCTTTCAATAGACCTGGTTCCTCAGGATGACCACGGCATACGTGTCCGCGACGGCTTCGTCCTTCACGGAGAAGACCTGGACAATCTTGTTCCGGTTTACAATTCCGCAGACGGAGTGGAGCGCACCATTGTTTTCTCTGTCTCTGAAGGTGGTGTAAAGAAGTATTTCACCAGGAGCGAGGCAAAGGATCTGGTTGACCGCACCAAGGGTGTGAGGATGGATTTCAACCTTGTAAGCGGGGCCGCCAGCACTGCTGCTCCTGAAGCCTCTGCTTCAACAGAATATCCCATGACCCTGGACGGTCTCTGCCGCAAATACGGCGTTTACGGTCTGCTCGGCCAGTACGACTATGCACTAGCACACGGCCAGAAGAGCCGCGCAAAGCAGATTGAAGACAAACTCTGGAGCATCGAAAAGAAAGTCCAGAACGACTACACCGTTCCCGAGTGGCTCCGCGACAAGTTTGAAGACTGGATCGAGGACAGGGAAGATCAGATAGAGGATAAATACTAATCGTCAGCGTCTGACTATCGAGGCGCCAAGGGCGTTCAGGCGCCCTTCTATGTCCTCGTATCCGCGGTCTATCTGTTC
>JAGAAU010000191.1 GCA_017615135.1 Bacteroidales bacterium
CGGGCGTTCCTGAAAGTTCAGGACGGGTGCAACAACTACTGCGCATACTGCACGGTTCCCTACGCCCGGGGAGAGAGCAGGAATCTGCCGGTATGCGAGCTGCGCAGGCAGGCGGAGCAGATAGCCGCAGCCTCCTTCAGGGAAATAGTGCTGACCGGGGTGAATACGGGAGACTTTGGCCGAAGCACCGGCGAGAGCTTTCTCTCTCTCCTTCAAAGCCTGAACGAAGTTGAAGGGATAGAGCGCTACCGCATTTCCTCCATAGAGCCCAACCTGCTTTCTGAAGAGATTATAGACTGGATTGCCTCAGGCACAAAATTCCAGCCCCATTTCCACATTCCGCTGCAGGCGGGAACCGATTATCTGCTGAAAAGGATGGGGCGCCGCTACGACACCGCCTTTTTCGCTTCCCGTCTGGAATATATTCGTGAACGTATGGAAACGCCCGGCCGTCCAAAGGTATTCTTTGGGTTAGACGTCATGGCAGGTCTCCCTGGGGAAACTCCGCAGCTCTTCGAGGAAGGATTAAGATTCATAGAAAGCCTCAGACCGGCCTTCATACACGTTTTCCCCTATTCTCAGAGGCCGGGGACGCCGGCCGCCGCCATGAGCGGGCAGGCAAGCCCGGAAGAAAAGGCAGAAAGGGTTGCCAGGCTGGAAGAACTTTGCTCAAAACTGCATTCCGACTTTGTGGAAGGACAGCGAGGAACCGTAGCCAGGGTACTTTTCGAATCCAGGGAGAAAGGCGGCATGATGGGCGGATACAGCGAGAATTACATCAGGGTACTCAGGCCCTGGGACGCCGACCTTGTAGGTAAAATAAAAGAAGTTGTCTTATGAACGGATGCCGGCTCACATTCCTAGGCACAGGGACCTCGCAGGGTATTCCCGTAGTGGGATGCGACTGTATGGTGTGCAACTCCCCCGATCCGCACGACAGACGCCTGCGCGCTTCTGCCTTCGTGGAATATGGAGGCAAAAACATACTGGTAGACTGCGGGCCTGATTTCCGCACCCAGATGCTGCGTGCGGGAATCAAGAAGCTCGATGCAATCCTGCTCACCCACGCGCACATGGACCACATCGGAGGGCTCGACGACACCCGCGCCCTGCAGTGGGGCCGGGGCTGGGAGCCCCATATCTGGTGTGAACAGAGGGTGCTGGATGCCCTGAAAAAGCATTTCTACTATGCCTTCTCAGACCAGCTCTACCCCGGGGTAGCCACCTGGCACTTCCATATAATAGACGACAAACCCTTCAGCATAGACGGAGTTGAAATCGTTCCCATCCGGGTGATGCACGGCAAACTGCCCATCCTGGGCTTCCGTTTCGGCAATACCGCCTACATCACCGACATGAGTTCGATTGAAAGTAGCGAAGAGGAAAAATTGAAAGGACTGGATGCAATTACCGTAAACTGCGTGCTCCAAGTCCCCCATCACTCCCATTTTTCCCTTCCCCAGGCAGTGGAATTCGCCCAGAGAATCGGCGCGCGGGAAAGTTATCTCACCCACCTTTCCCACTACCTGCCGGAGCACAAAAAAATGGAGAGGCTGCTGCCTCCCCATATTCATCCTGCTTATGACGGACTCACCATCAATTGCGGTCGTCCGGAGAAACGATGCCCCTGTAATTGGAAGAGATTTCTTGATAGGACTCGAGCGTACCTACGTCGTAACGACGCCCCGGCATTAACATGGCATGAACCGGAACCTGGGCACTGAGCCAGGCGGCAAAGCTTCCGGGAGCATCCGTTCCGCAACCAGCTATAATGCCCTTTCCTATCAGGCGCACGTCTGAAGCCGTATAGTAGTAGAACGGCGGACAGCACCAATGTGCGCGAGGTTCCGCAGGTTTTTCCTCCATTGAAATTATGCGGTCGTGGGAATCCGTTTCCACCACGGCACATTTTGTGAGTTTTTCCTTCGAAGGCTCGAAATAGCGCATCAGACAGGAAGTCCGAACCGAACGGGCATATTCCACGAAACGGTTAAGGCTGAAATCCAGCACATTGTCTCCGGCTATGATGAGAAGGTCTTCGTCCAGCGCGTTCTTCTCCACTGCCAGCTGAATATCCTTCACCGCCCCCAGACGGGTTTCGTTAGTTGTTGTTCCGTCGTCTACTACTTCAACCGGCACTTCCTTCGTTTGCGCCCATTTACTGAAATGGCCGGCAAACTTATGGTTGGAAACTACAATGAATCCGTCCACAACCCCACCGGAGGCGATATCGTCTACCAGCCAGTCCAGAATAGTCTTTCCACCTACCTCAAGCAGCGGTTTCGGGAAATTCTCAGTCAACGGATAGAGGCGGGTGGCATAACCCGCAGCAAGTATAAGGCATTTCATGGCTTACTCGAAATCAACTCCGTCAGCACTGTCGCAGACATAATCTGAATACTTTCCCTCCAAAGCCGGGAAGGCGGCAAGATAGGCGTCGCGCACAGTCCGGAGGATACTCTCCTCATAGGCAGGATCTATCAGGGCCATGCAGCAGCCCTTGAAGCCGGCTCCGCTGAAGCGTCCGCCATAGATTCCGTCTGTGCGGCACATAATCTCGTAGAGGGTTTTCAACTCATCGGACCCGGTTTCCCAGTTGTATACAGACGAATGGCCACTCTCGAATATCAGCTTGCCAAAGCGCTCTATGTCTCCCCTGCGCCAGGCTTCAGCGCCTTCAACCACGCGGGCATACTCCGAATAGAAATGCTCTGCCCGCCTGCGCCAGGGCTCCGGCAGCCGGTTCTTATATTGCTCATAAACCTCAACCGGAACGTCGCGGGCAAAAGTCTCCGCAAACTTTCCGTATTCCATCCCCGAAAGGGCCTTGAGGGCATAGGCCGCACTGCGCACCTCGTCTACGCGCATATTGAACTTGCTGCCTACCAGGTTGCGCTCTACGCCGCTGAAGAAAACGGCTATCCTGTAAGGTTTGCAGGCAGGGTTTTCAGGTATCAGCTCATAGCTGTCGTCCAGGGTATCCAGATAGAGCAGATGTCCCTTGCGGGAGAAAATCTCACAGCTCTGGTCGAGTTTACCGGAAGACACCCCGACATACTTGTTTTCTGCAGCCACCGCCATCTGAATCACTTCCAGGTTTGAAGGATGCAGGTTATTCGCCCGGCAGAGCGCTGAAAGGAAGGCGATGGTAACGGCGGCCGACGATGAAAGCCCGCCTATGGGCAGGGAACCTTCAATTACGCCGGAAATGCCAACCTGAAGGGGATATCTGGCAGCCAGTTCGAGGGTAGCCCCGCGCAGATAATCCGCCCAGTCGTTCTCCTTCACGGAACTTACTCCGCTGATATGCCACTGCGCCCGTTTGCTGAACTGAAGGGAGGTCATCTCCACAACCCCGTTACGCTTCACAGACCAGGCGATGGTTATTCCCTTATCCAGGGCAAGACCGGTAATGCGGCCGTGCTGATGGTCGGAATGGGCCCCGATGGGACATACCCTGTACGGGCAGAACGCCGTAGCTTCCGGATCCCTGTGATAAATACTGCTGAAAGTCTGAATGCAATCCATATAGACCGATTATTAATAAGCCTGCGAATCCCCTTTGAAGATTTGGAAAATAGTCATGAAAAATATCTTTATGTCAAGCATGGGAGACCAGTGCTCTATATACCATATATCTTTACGAACCCTGTCCGCCATTTTGTCCACTGTCTTGGTCTCTCCGCGCGCGCCGTTCACCTGAGCCCATCCGGTAAGCCCCGGGCGCACCATATGGCGCACCAGGTACTCGTCCACCAGCTTGGAATAGGTCTCGGTGTGAAGTATCATATGCGGACGCGGACCTATCAGGGACATATCTCCTTTGAAAACATTTATGAACTGAGGCAGCTCGTCTATGCTGGAACGCCTGAGGAAATTGCCGAAAGCGGTTTTGCGGGGGTCGTCCTCGGTGGCCTGCAGGCGGTCTGCATCCACATTGGGTTTCATCGAACGGAACTTAAGCATAGTGAACGGCTTGGCCTTATAACCGGACCGCTGCTGACGGAAGAGTATGGGCCCGGGAGACGTGATGGTAGTGCCTATCGCCACGAACAGCCATACGAAGGGATAAATTGTAACCAGCACAAACGAAGAGAACAGAATGTCGAAAAGCCGTTTGATAAAACTGTTCATGGGGTCTGCCAGCGGCTCGTCCCAGAGCTTCATGACCGTAACGCCTCCCAGCTCGGAATAATTGAGCTTGCGCTTCAGGTAACCTTCCATATTGGGCACATAATAGAAGGTAATGAAACTGTTTTCGCACTCCCGTATGAGGCTGTTTACATAATCGGGATGGAGGGCAGGATTGACGCTGCAATATACTTCGTGCAGTTTGTTCCCTTCCTTTATGTAAGGCAGTACGTCCTGAAGGCTGCCAAGCCTGGGGCCCGCAGACTCCTCTTCAGCTTCGTCATTGAAGAAACCCAGGAACTTGTAGTCTCCCTGCTGATCGAGTTCCGCAGCAAGTTTCCGTGCGTTGACTCCGCCTCCCACTACAACGGCGTGAACCTTATTGCGGCCCATGCTGCGTGCCTTGCTTATTATCAGCCTTACTATAAGATGGAAACAAGTGATTAGCGCCGTGGCCAATATCCCTTCCTGCAAATATAACTTTCCGGCAAAGGAAGAGAACATTACCTCTGTGGTGAAGGAGAAAATTGCGATGGTCGTTAAAGTCTGGAGAAAGGCATTGGCCAGGATTTCACGCACAAGCACCCTCCTTTCATATAGTTTTACCGGGAAGATTACCATGGCAAAGAGGAAGGCAACTATCAGGAAATACAGGGTTCTCGGACGGGTCATAACCAGATCTTCCGCTACAGTAAAGCGGAAAATGCTTATAATCCATTCAAAGACAAGTATATGTATCACCAGATCCGCGACCATCACCGGCACGGAATAGAACCAGAATTCTTTTGCGCTGAATGTTTTAGAGTTCATTTCTTATGAAAAGTTGGCCACTTGGTTTCCAATGTATAAGACAGACCCACGGTACAGCCGAAGCCGGAAGTGAGAATCTTGCCGTAATCGTAATATATGCCCGGCATAATGCGGAGCCGCCCCTTCAAAAGCGGTATAACAGCCGTGAAGGCTGAACAGAACTGACCATAGCCCGACCAATCTCCATCGAAGGTTTCTACGGGACGATGCTTGCGCGGAACGCCATAATTCTGAGACCAGGTAAGCATCAGTTTATACGGCACTTTGCGGAAGAGCAGCCCTGAAACAGCCACATGATGGGCGATGATTTTATTGTTTTCTACCCCGAGGGTAACCGTGTTGCGGTTCCAGCTTCCTGCACGGGTACCGGCGGGAGTCATCAGCGGCAATCCGGCCGTCCTGCCCCAGAAAGTCCAACCGGACTTGTATTCTTCGTGATTGAAATAATCGTCTTCCCCGCCCAGGACTATGTATCCGTACCAGGGATGCGACGGATCCTGGGAGGCCATCTCCTCTTCGGTTGCCGGACGCTCGTGCAGAGGGCCGGACTGGTTCATCGTGTAGATGAACTCATAAACCACGTCGCTAACCCAGCGGTCCTTGCGGTCGAAAGAGAAACTCAGGGTATTCACCCCGTCCGGGAAGTTCACGAAACGCATTCCGGACTTGTCTTCATAGGGGATTTCGTGCGCGACACTTATCTTCCAGCCGTTTCCTTTGTAATTCAGGCGTATCAGTTCCGCACCGCGCTGGTCTCCAAGCACATTTATCTGATCGCTCAGAGAACCGGACGAAGATGCCTTCATTCCAAAGCACATACGGAAATAATCTGCGAATGAACTCGGCATACGGCCATATTTCGGATCTGTTCCGGCCCACATGGCATAGTGGTCTATGCGAAGATCCAGGCTGAAACGCCAGACATTCAGCTTAAGGCCCAGTTGCATGTTATGCACCCATGGATACTCTACATAGCGGGTATCTATGGCACAGTAATCTCCCCAGTGGCCATACAACTGAAGGATGTCTTTGGTGCCGGGTATGCTCCAGGGTTCCAGACGAAGGGTATATCCCGGAACAGTGCGCGCGTTGCCGCTCCAGCAAAGCCGGCCCGCCGTTGTGGAAAGGCTGCCAAGCACAGAATCGGATGCCATATAATCCTGCTCCGTATGTTTCATCCCAAGATCCAGGGCAAGCACCTTCCAGCGAATACCGGCATACAGTTCATCCGGGATAGGCTGGAAGATATCGGAGCCGTCTATTCGCGCAGCTACCGACGCTCCCCAGCGGAACTGAACTTTCCGGGATTCATCGAATCCCATGTGAGCGTTCGCCATCATCATCATTCCGTTGCTTTCTGGCATAAGGCCGAAACTGTTTGCCGTAGCCCAGAACGGAGTGCTCCCTCCGGTTCCGAAGGCACCCAGAAGCATAAATGAAGACACTATGTCGGCCAGTATTGTCATTAATCAGCAGGATTCGGGTGAGTAATTTCGGAAATAATATTCCAGAGGAATTTCATATTGCCAACTATATACCTCCTCCACATGCGGCGGGGCTCCTTCAATAATCTATAAAGCCATTCCAACCCAGCTTTCTGCATCCATTCCGGAGCCCTGGACACGGTGCCGGCATAGAAATCGAACACGGCGCCTATGGTTCCGCAATGGCAGTGAACGTCAAGGTCTTTCCAATGCAAGAAGGCCCACTTCTCCTGTTTAGGGGCTGTCATACCTATCCACAGGAGGTCGGGATCGGCCGAGTTGACGGCCTGTATCATAGCCTGATTGTCTTCATCCGAGAATTCAGGTTTATAAGGCGGAGAATAGGATTCAACTACTATAGCCGGGTAATCCACG
This sequence comes from Bacteroidales bacterium, assembly GCA_017615135.1. Lineage (GTDB taxonomy): Bacteria > Bacteroidota > Bacteroidia > Bacteroidales > UBA932 > Cryptobacteroides. The sequence continues at coordinate 6,801 of JAGAAU010000191.1, forward strand.
GCGCACCGCTCCTTTATCCTGGAAAGGACAGCCTCGCTGCTGCCCAGAAAAAAGCAGGTTCCTCCCCTCTCATTCAGCCGTTCCATCTCGAAAATAAACAGGTCCCAGCCGGCAATCCGCTCTTCAGGGCGGCCGACAGCCTTAAGCAGATTGCAGGCCTTTACTATGCTCATCCCGTCCGGAACGAGGTAATCGCCCTTCTGCAGAGCCTCTGCGAAAGCTTCGTCGTTGCGTGCAGTATTATAGGAATGCGCGTTTATGGTATTGATCAGCACCTTGCCGGCCGGAATGGTCGCCAGCGCCCCCATAGACTCGACTATTTTAAGTGTCCTGAGTGAAATCATATGCATCGGTTCAGGCAGGTAAGAATATTCCTTTCAAAGATTTCTTCAGTGTACATTTTTTCCAGACGCAGCCTGCCAGCCTCGCCAAGTTTAAGGCTCAACCCGTTATCATCCAGCAACCTGGCGATAGCGTCTGAGAGAGACCTGGAATTATTCTTTTCCGTTATCAGACCAGTGATACCATCTTCAACCATATCCGGTATTCCTCCTTCGCCTGTAGACACCACGGGCAGTCCGTATGACATAGCTTCCAATACTACCAGAGGGAAGCATTCATTGGCATAAAAAGAAGGGAAGACAAATATATCTGCGGCCCGTAGACACTTCACTTTTTCATCGCCGAACAAGGGGCCTCTACAGATTACAGAATCTTCAAGATTACGCCTCCTGACTTCATTCGAGAACCGTTCAAAACTTATCTCACGGGTTTGGCCACCGACGAATGTGCAGTTGAAGGCGTAATTCCTTTTCTTCAAGATTTGAAGGGCATCCAGCAGAACCAGCACACCTTTACTCTCTATGAGGTTGCTAAGAAAGAGGAGCCCGGGAACCTTCGCACGGCCCGTCCTTTTTTCATAATCCCCACTGACCTTGATTCCATTAGGACATATAAGAACATTGGATTCGGGCACTATTCTCTCAATATCTGAGTAGAGAATCTTTGAGAGCAGTATTACCTTTGAATTCCTGTATACCCAAGGCAAGATGAAACTGTATGGCCACCTGGAGACATCACCGGCCATCCCCTTATTATGCTGATGGATTACCACACGCCTTCCGAACAACTTACAAAGCAGCACGAACGGAGCATCTTTCAGGAACGGCTCCCCATGACAGGTGATGGACAAGTAGCATAAATCGTATCGGTGGGTCAGCAACAAAGCGAAGGTTTTAAAGAAGGATGCCAGAAACCTGAACAGCTTCACGGGTTTCCGCTTCCAGAGTTCTTCTGTACTGCGCGACGTGGACAGGTTCACCCAATCGCAGCAGAAAGCGTCATTGACAATGACGCTATGCTTAATCTGGCTACTCACTACCGCAGAGCCATGAACAGGCGGCGGCAGTGGAAGCACGAACAACACTCTGAGTTTATCTGTCATAATAATTTAAGGTTCAAATCCTCTTCCTGAAATACTCTTTCATCTGCGGATAATACCGCCATTTGCGAATTCTGCGCATAGCTCCCGGCGACAGAAAGATGATCCCTTCTGAAATAGACGCGTAATACAATTTAACATCCGCAGAAGACACCGACACTCCGGACAATTCCAATTCCGGCAGAATTTCGCCTTCAGGACACAGCAGATAATCTGTGTCTTTTCTGCAGTTGCCCTTGAGCAGGCGTCCCTCAAAACGGACAGGGCCCTCCAGGACATTACTGCCCAAAAAGTTATCGGTATTGACCTTTCTTCCGCCAGTTAGGAATTCCATGGATAACATTCTGCGGGCATCAACCGAGTAACTGTTACGTATACCGGTAACCACATTTCCATAGATTGTGAAACCGCTGGCGCCGTCATCACAGAATATACCGCGATTGTCTTTCATCCCGGTATAATCAAAAATGCGGTTAAAACGGATTACGGCATCGTCGCTGAATGTAGTCAGGTATATCGCTCCGGTATCCATAAGAGTATATTCCTTAGCGTTATCCAGCCAGCGGGAGTCGTAATTGATTACATTGCGCTCTACTATTCCCGAGGAGCGACAGACTTTTTCAGATTTGAAATAGACCCCTGCAGATATAGCCCTCGATCCGAAATTCCGGAAGCTGTTATCAGCCACATAATAGTCCGTACCGGCACAATCCACACATGAGGTCATATCAAGGGAGAGTCCGCAGTCTTCAAAGCGGTTGTTCTGCACCCGGGTGTCCGCAGACCTGTTGTCCGATACCACGCCGGAACGGAAACAGTGATGAATGTAATTGTTCCGGAAACGGAAAGCAGACACTCCGCTTACATGCACCAGATTCGAATGGATATCGCTGAACTGACAGTTGCGCACCACTACTGAATCTGCAGACATGTCAGTAAAGTCCAAAAGACAGGCACTGACATTACAGTTCCCGTCAAAGTGGATATTGTTGAAACATAATTCCCGGAATTCCGCTCCGTAAACGGCCAGGAGCCGCGCCGCCTTCCCGTTCGCGCCGTCGTCCGCTACCGACGGAGTAACTCCCGGACAGAGCAGCCTGAAGCGCGGAGCTTCTCCGGAATACTGTACATCCATATTAAGTTCATCAGCATCATAGGCCCAAAAGTAAACGGCTCCATCGCTAATCTCTGAAATCTTATAAATGCGGCTTTGATACCATTCCGTTATCAGGATATGCGTAGCATTGCCATATGGTCCGATTCCCGGGGCCTGCAAGACAAACTCATTACCATTTTGCCTGGACGCCCTTATCCGGCCGGACGCTTTCATGACCTCGCTCCATTTCTCCTCACCGCTGCCTATACCGGAAATCCGCGCCCCGTTCCCCTCGAATCTCACGATGGCTTCAGGAAATTTCCAACCGGAGAAATTCAGGTGATTATTCTGGAAAACAAAGCTTCCACCAGCCTTCAGTTCTACTGTCACTTCCCGTTCTCCCCTGGTGAGCATTTCCCCAATTTTCACAGGCATCGTATTAAAATCCGACTGGCTGTTTACTAACAGATTCGCAGCCGGACACCATACAGACACGCCAAGAAAGGCCAGAGAAAGCAGCACACGTTTCATCGACGGACCAATTTTCGCTTCACAGAATTGAACAGGCGGGAGAATTCGAGACCTTCAAATCCCAGCGAAGGATCTATGGACAGCAGAAAATACCAGACCGCCTTCATGAAGGTCAGGAATGAATGGTCGACCCCGGATTTAAGATATTCAGTCTTGAACTTCACATAATTGACATCAAATCTGTCAAGCCTTATGCCCTGGCCGTTCAAGAAATCCTCAAGGAATTTGAACACATCTGTACGCTGCTGTTTCAGTTCATCATCAAGACGAGCGCTCACCCCCAACTCCGCATAGTAAATATTTCCGCACTCAGGGATATAGTAGAATCTGGGGCAGAAAATCTCCAGTTGAATATCCTGCGCGGCCTCAACCACATATGAACGCCCCCTGCTCACCGGGACATAACTGTCCAGCACCGCCCGGCTGAAACAGGCGCTACGGTCATTCATCAACTCCCTTAGCTTAAGTTTCACAGGACTGAATCCGCGTTCTACAGTCTTGCTCCGGCACATCTTCCAGCTGCCGTCCGGATATACGGTCCGGCAGTCCCCTACCACTGCAAAAATGTCATGCTTCCAGTCCAAACCCTTTGTACGCATGAACGAGATTACTGAAGCAAAATAACCCTTGGGACACTCGTCGTCTCCGGCAATCCTGTAAACAAGGTCTCCGGAAGGCATTGTCCAGGTCTGCTCCTCGTTGGCAAAGATTCCTATATTCGGGTTGTTGCGATTCAGCTTGAACAATCCCGGATTACGGCGCGAATAGTCCTGAAGTATTTCCCATGTACGGTCCGAGGAACAATCGTCGCTGACACATATCTCATAGAGGCATTCCTGGCCGAGCAGGGAATCCAGGGTCCTTGCTATAACGTCTTCCTGATTGTAGGTGATTACAATCACCGATATTTTCGGCCAGTCAATCATTTCTGAACAATTCTTCGGCATACGCGCGTGCAACTTCCCTGTCCGTCATGGAGGATGCTGTTTTTCTGGCATTCCGGGAAACTGCTTCGCGCTCTGCGGGGCTTAACGCTCTGATACGGCTGATAAGGTCTGCAAGGCCATCGACACTCCCGGCGCCGCACAGGAAACCGTTGTCGCCGTCTATTATTACACCATCCATGCCCTCGCCGCGGGACGCCACAGTGATACATCCCCGCGCCATTGCCTCAACGTACACAAGCCCGAAAGCTTCACCGGAAGAAATCATTATCATGCAGTCTGCGGCATCGTAGGAAGCCTTTATCTCGCCTCTGGGAACCTTTCCGGTGAAAACCACCTTGTCCTTCACATCCCAGACCTCAATTTCCCTTTCGATATTTTCCTTCTCAGGCCCTTCCCCGACAAAAGTAAGAGAGAAATCCCTGTCCGGAAAAGCCTTGCACAAAGCCGGCACTATAACGGAAGGATATTTGCGACGGATGAACTCCCCGACGAAAATAAAATTCTTCACAGGTTTGGAAAAATCTCTCTCTGCCGGGGCATCCAGATAATAAGCCGGAATACCGGAATAACAGATAAACGGCTTGGGCACAGGACAAACCTCTTTCTCGTAGCGGGCCTGTATATCCCTGGACCGGAAGCCGAATCTGTCATAAGATTTTACCAGGGCTTCGTAATCCGGATAACGCTTCCTGACCTTTTTGGGAACGCCATGTTCGACCGTGCAGGTACGGGCGCCGATATGGCGGTTCAGCAAAGGAATAATCTCCAGCGGCATCATATGGCCCGTAATAACATCAGGCCTGAACTTCAACTCTTCCAGAATAGCCAGAGTCCCGGACACGAAAGAATCTACGGAGCCGGACGGAAACCGCCCGTGCGGTATGAAATTATATACCGGAATGCGATATACCCTCACACCGTCCATAACGTAATTCTCGGTCCGGCGCAGACGCTTTGCATAAAAATTGCCTCCTCCAACCATATTGGCAATCTGTTTGCCGAAAAACCGTATCAGCAGATGCCATGCGGCGCAATGGACGGGCTGAAGATGGATTACCAGCACATCATACCCCAATTTCACCCACTCCTTGGCGAACGAATGGCAAACATCGGTAGCATTGTTCTCCGGATATGGGATGGGGTACAGGGGGGTAATCAGCAATATGCTTTTCATCTGAAGGAATTGATGATTGAACAGACCTCCAAAGCTTCCTGAACAGTAATGACAGGACCGATGGGAAGGCTAAGTTCGTGCTCGGCGATATACTCGGTAACCGGAAGCGACAGGCCTGCCAGCCCGGGATAACACTCCTGACGATGCGGAGGCACGGGATAATGAATCAGACAAGAGACTCCCCTGTCCTTCAGATAGTCAGCCAGTTCATCCCTGCGTTCGCACAATATCGGGAACAGATGATACACATTCTGAGAATCCGGAAGAAGGGCGGGCATTTGCACAGACGGATTGCTTATATTTCCATAATATACCGCCGCAATCTTTCTGCGGGAATCATTGTCTGAATCCAGATATTTCAGCTTGACGTCAAGTACCGCCGCCTGAATCTCATCCAGACGGCTGTTGCGCCCACAATAACGGAAGACATATTTCTTTGAACTGCCGTAGTTCGCCAGTGAACGGACTGTTTCGGCAAGCTCCCGGTCATTGGTTGTAACGGCACCGCCGTCACCCAGCGCACCGAGATTCTTGCCCGGATAGAAGGAATGCCCCGCCGCATCGCCGAGACTTCCGGTACGTCTTCCGTCGGCAGTCCGGCAACCATGAGCCTGTGCGTTGTCTTCTATCAGTTTGAGCGAATATTTTTGACAAAGCTGCCCTATCTTTTCCGAATAGGCATTACGCCCGTAAAGATGAACTATGCAGATTGCTTTGGTCTTAGGTCCGATTTTCCCCTCAATCAAGCTGTCATCCATTTCCAGGGTGTCGGCCCGAGGTTCCACCAAAACAGGAGTCAGGCCATTTTCCGTAATAGCCAGGATTGTGGCTATGAACGTATTGGCCGGCACAATGACTTCATCGCCCGGAGCCATCACCCCCATCTCAATATAGGCCCTGAATATCCATATCAGGGCATCCAGCCCGTTGGCGCAGCCTACCGCATAAGAGGTTCCGATATATGCGGCATAGTCCGACTCGAAACGCTCGTTTTCTTTCCCCTGCAAATACCAGCCGCTGCTTACAACCCTGTGTACCGCCTCCTGGATGAGATCCTCCCTCAAGGCTGTTACATCTTTCAAAGAAAGGAAAGGAATCATATCTTCTTTTTAATATATTCAGTCAACATTGCGCGCTCCTGCCTTGAAAGACCCGCGGCAAGCACTACGATGCAAGACCATAGCAAAGACAGCGACACAAAGAGCACCAGCCCCCAAAAACCGTGGCCTATAAATCTGTCCAAATAAAGCGGCAGCGCAAACATGAGGGCGCCCACAAAAGCACATTTGACGATTATACCCAGAAAAAAGGCCTTTAAATCCAGCTTTATCTGGGCATTCAACAGTAAAATCCTGGCCACGAGAGCCGCAAACTCTATTAGTATGGAAACGTAAACCACCTCGAAGGCTTTGACACCCAAAGACATAAGGGCGTAGGCCAGAGGAAGTTCAAGCAACATTATAACAGCTATTGTTATCTGGAACAGCTTGATTCTGCCGGTAGCCTGAAGAGCTGTCGTAATGGGCCCCACCATACTGGCTATCAAGCCCATTATCAGTACAAGCCTAAGGAACTCGGCAGTCATTTCAGGGACTTCTTTCAGCCACAGCGCCAGAACATCAGATGCCCTGATAAAAAGAGGCACGACTATAAAGGCCAGCAGGAAAAATGAAATCCTGGAGCCGGTCTGAACAAGCCGCATCATCCTTTCCCTGTCTCCGGAAGCATAATCCTTGGTAATCTGCGGGGTAAGCGACATCTGGAAATTATTCACGAAATTGCTCACCACCGAAGACACCTGATATGCCAGGCCACGGGCAGCATTCACTGCAGGGCCGCAAAACTGATTGATGACGATGTTGACACCGGGGCCGCGCATTGCTATACCAAAATTGCCGACAAAACTCCATCCGGCAAAAGAGAGCATTTCCTTGAAGAGCCGGGGATCCCGGGGACGGCAAAAACGGCATTCCTTGAACCTCCTCAGACAGTACAACTTGTAAATCAGGAAGTTAACTCCTTCCACCGCAATCAGCAAGAGGGAATAAACTATAAGCCTGTCTCCGCTGAAGTATTTCAGTGAAAGGGCCAGCAGCAACTGCAAAACGGCAAAGACTATACTGGCAATCGCATACAGGCCCATGTGCTCGTGGGCAACTACGCTCGAAGTTTCCGGCACAATCAGAACCTTCAGCACAAAACAGGCAATGGTAGACTGGTAAACCCAGAAAGCCGCCGTCATCCTGTCCGGCGGAATATTCATTTTGCTGTTGAGGAACCAGAGTCCGATTGTCTCCGCCAGAAGCACAACCACCAGGGCTATGGAGATATGTATAAGGACGGAAGTGGAATATACCTTAGTCTGACTTGCGAGGTCCGCCCTCCCCTGTTCAAACGCTATGAAACGCTGGGATGAGGCTACCATGGCCGTGTTCAGGAACACGAACATGGAAACCATGCCACCTATGACGTTGTAAATGCCATAGTCGTCGATTCCAAGATTCTCGAGTATCACCCTGGACGCATACAGATTGACGAGGATGACAATTATCATCCTCAAATACAGCAGAAGCGTATTCTTCGCCAATCTTGTATTCGCGCCTTTATCCATTCCTGCGTCCAAGGAAATCGTCCAGGAAACGTTCGTTAGACTTTTGTACGCTTTCGTAAGTCAGGACATCCCTGGGACCGCTCAGAATAGCGTAGCCGAACTTGTCCCGGTCTCCGTCATTTATGTAATCACCGAAATGCTGGCCGGCCTTGAGCCCGTCGTGATTCTCGAACAGGACATTGATGCCCGGATCCAGGTACCTGGTGATATCTGTCTCTTTCACCGAATCCGTCCCGGACGGGATATCGTAGCCGAACCACATGGATGCATCCGCACCGTTGAGGTAATTCCCGGGCTCTACGGTTCCGCCGTGAAGCATCTTCACGTAATCTCCCAGATAATCGTGGCCGGAAGCCTTCCAGACGGTATGGCTGCAAATGAAACCGCTGGAGCGTGCGCCCATTTCCACGGGGGTGAAGGTTCCGTCTTCCTTCATTATGATCTCCAGGTGGCCGAACATACTGTGTAGCCCGAGTGCTTTATAGCATTTTATCCCGAAGTCGGCTATACGGTTCCAGGTAGCATCGTCGTACTTGCGCGAGTTCCAATGATGGATAACGGTTACATGGTTATGCAGCGCATAGAGGGAATGATGCTGGATTGAACTGGCGTAGCAATTGACATTGCCATATGCATCTCCCAGCATATCAACCGTAAATTCCTCACCTTCAACGAACTCTTCTATCAGATACCTGTGATTGAAAGAAGTCTCGCGGGCAAGTTCCACAGCCGCCTCCAGGTCTTGCCTTGCACAGCCCTTTTCCAGAATCGTGATACCGCGCGAACTGGCGGACACGTCCGGCTTGCAGATGAGTTTCATCCCCGCAGACAGGGCAAAAATCTCATCCATCGTTTTCTCGCCGTCCAGCAGAGATATCCTGTTGAACAGCCCCGCCGCCATCCAGCTCTCCCTCATATCATTCTTGGAAAGCACTTTATTGAACTTGTCCGGCATGGTCTTATTGCCGCACCATGCATTTATGGCATTTACGGCAGGTGCCGCAAGGTCGATACTGGAAAGTGCCCCAAAGACACGGCCTTTATATCCTCGCCGCTCAAGCTCAGAGATAATGGCGGCCGAATCTTTGACATCCAGCCTGATGTATTCATCTCCGGTTATGTCCGGATGCTCATTCCAGGCCACCACTATGACCTTATAGCCCAATTCCCTTAAATGACAGACCTGCCCCCACAGGAGCTTGTTGGCACCAAGAAGAACAAAAAACCTATCCATTATTCCTGAAAGCTAAAAATTCATCATACTCCCTTATATAATCATCCTCCAGGTATATGTCTGAGGCCAGCACCATGCATACCGCACCGGAAGAGAAATCGTCCAGGTCCCTCCACATGCCGGGACGCACCAGCAGGCCATGATAAGGACGGTTAAGGAAAAAACTACGGCTGTTCACCCCGTCCGACAAGGTTACCCTGAAAGAACCGGACGCCGCGACAATGAGCTGCGACAGCGATTTATGGGCATGTGCGCCACGGGACTCTCCGCCTGGCACATCGTACATATAATAAACCCGTTTCACGTCAAAAGGAAGGGTAACACCGTTTTCCACCACTGTCAAATTACCCTTACGGTCGCTGTGATGCCTGTCGAGTTCTACTATTCTGCAATCTTCAAGACTATATTTTTCCATCGGCCTTCATAGCTTTAAACGAGTCGAAATCATATAGATAGTCATCAGGATCGTAATGTGTAGACCCGAATTCGAGAGCCAGGGAGTTAGTGGAGAAATTCCGTATGCTGCGCCACAGTCCATGGGGAATATACAGGCCATAGTACGAACGGTTCATGGTGAACACAGACTCACTGTTTCCATCGCTTACAACGACATCGAAGCTGCCGGACAGCGCGATAATGAACTCATCGTTCTTTATGTAGGCATGTCCTCCCCTGTCCTCTCCACCGGGGACATCGTAAATCCAGTATGTGCGCATGATTGTGAAGGGAACATGCCTGTTCTGCTCCACGAACGAGAGGTTTCCCCTGTTGTCGAGTATCCTGGGAATGTCAACAAGTTTGCAATCGCTTACTTTCATCCTTGTTCTTTGCTTTGAAAGGTATGAATGATATGGCTGCAAAAACCATCGAGAACAAAATGATATTGTCGAACATGCCGCCGCTGGCCATAGACATGAAAAAGAGTCCGGCAAAGTAATAGATATACCGTTTGATTGATTTGCGGCCAAGAATAAGCATGACGACAAAAACCGCGGTCAGTACGATTAAGCCCGTTATTCCCAATTCACAGAGAATTTCCACGAAGAGATTGTGCGGATAAGTATCATAATTGCCGAGCAGGTTGTAGCGGCCGAACCCTACTCCGAGTATCGGATTGTCAAGGAAAAGCTGCACCCCTGCCAGAAGCCAGAGTCCACGCCCTCCTCCTTCCACATAGCCGTCTTCCACCGTGCTTTCAAAAAGTTCGGACAGGGCTGCGCTGGATGCATACACCAACGGCACCAGCAAAAGCAGACCCGCCGCAATCATCAGACCAGTCTTCTTGAATCTCAGGAACACCCATAGCAAAAGGACCAGGAACAAACTGATAATCATTTGTCTGGCGCCTGCATAGAGAACAATGACAAGGCCTAATGCAAAAAGGAAAACAGGAATAGCATAGTCCCGCTTATATCTCATCAGAACTATACCAAGGCCCTGCAGGACATAAGAACCGGGGAATTGATAGCTGATGTTGTACACATCGGGAATATATCCGAGAGTTTCTATGGTCTGAACCCGCATGAAGGCAAAATCGAACAGACTGGAAGGACCGCTGATAGTGTTGGCGTCTATGGAAAGC
>JAGAAU010000192.1 GCA_017615135.1 Bacteroidales bacterium
GTATCCGGGGTTGGATACGTCCTCCAGCGGCTTAGTCCCAGACTCGGCGGACCTGCAGATGGAATCACCAGCCGGGTCGGCCGCCACCACCGGGGCCACCGCCACTGCTGGTGTAGGTGGAAAGGGAGACGGCATTTCCGCCGGAGATGGTTCCGGGCACATAGGCGTTACCGCCAAAAATGGAGGTACCGGAGTAATTTACGCCGGACTTGAGAGTGACGCTGTTGCCGGAGCTGTAAACCACCAGTGAGTTGCCGGAGGAAGGAGTCTTGAAGGCGATAACGGAGTTTGAGGAATTGTCCCAGAGACCGTACCAGGTACTCTTGCTCCATGATCTGGCGCTGTAGGCACTGCCGGTAATGCTTGCGCCGGACTCCAGGCCGCCAACGGCAATAAGAGTACCACCTTGAAGGTAGAGTTTCTTGCCACCCTCAGTATTGGCATCGAAAGCCACATCAGGGCTGCCATGAGTGCAGACACCATAAACTACTCCGCCCGTTATATAGAGATTTCCGTTGGCATCGAAGCCGTCGGCTCCTGTCTGGGTGCCGGTGGTCCAAGCACATACATAACCGCCGGAGATAGTCATGTCATTAAGGGAGTTTATACCGTCGTCGTAGGCGGAAAAACCGTAAACGTAACCGTCCGTGATGGTCAGCGTGCCCTTTGCCTCAATGCCTTCACCTCCAGAAGCAGACACATTGACGCTGCCGCCGGAGATAGTCAGGTTCCCGGCATATCCGGTCACTTTAGCATGTTCGCCTGTACCGCTCTTGGTGGCCCAACCTATCTTTATTCCCTTGGCGCTCACATCATTGGACTCGCGGCCCGTGCATGTGATGGCAAGGTCGCCACCGCTGATGTAACTGTCGCTCAGGGTATGGTTCTCTGCATCGAAGTCGTAACTGCCGGCATTGACTCCTTTGCCACCCGCACCAGAGTTCTTGATAGTAACGGCTCCGCCGGTCATGCCAAAGTAGTTGTCGCATTTAATTCCTGCGCTACCCTTGTACTCGGCATCTTCCGTGTCGTATCCCACGCCGCCGGAGACATTGATGGTAGAAACTCCGCCCTCGACCAGAACATAATCGTCTGACGATATACCGTTATTCATTACGGCCGAGGTGGTAATTTTAAGAGTGCCGTCGCCAATGCGCACATAATCGTTGGCCTTCATTCCGTGTCCCGCATTCACTCCGGAAGTCACTGTTATAGAGGGGCTCTGCATAAAACGCAGATAATCGTCTGATACTATGCCGGACTTGGACAATTTATTGTTAGCGTTGACGGTAAGGCTTCCGCTGCCCGAAAAACAGAGCTGACCTTCGGAGAAAAATACCGCCTTCATGTCCTCATCGCCGGAAGAATAGGTAGCGGATGAACCGTCGGAGAGGGTGTTGCTGCCTTCAAGCAACACAAAACAGCGTTTGCCGCTCTGTATATTGATTGCAGCCCCGTCGGGGTTGGTGAGGGACAGTCCGTCTATCAGCAGAGCCATCTTTTTGGCGCTGTAGAGTTTGAAGTATCCGTCCGTGGCGGTACCGGAAAGCTTGTAAATCACAATTTCTTTTCCAGTGTTATTTACTGTCACTTCGTTACCGCTGATTGAAACGCTGATACTGGGTGATGCACTGTAGCCAGTTACAGACGCCCCGGCAGATGAATAATTTACAGTAACCATGCGGGTAAAACTGGTATTGCTGATATCATCCTCAGAGCCGGTGTCTCCCGTAGAAGGGAAAGTCCAGGTGCCGGCACCGTCGTCTGTGTCGCTCGTTACGACGAGGGTATATGAGGCACTGCCGGCTGCATATGTTTTGTCTGCTGCAGTGTTGGCGATGATAGAGACCGCACCTGCCGCCACCAGGGTTACATTGCCGCTGGCATCGATAGTGGCGACAGCTTCGTTGGTGGAGGAAAAACTGACCGGCAGGTCAAAAGGATTGATGAGGGTAGGGAACTCGTTCTCATTCGATTCCAGGCTTGCCGTACAACTCTCTGCGCTCCAACTCAGTTCGGGGTCAGTAAGGGAAATGGGGTCATCATTGATGCAACTTCCGGCAAACAACATGATTAACGGAAGAAGGAAAATGAATTTACGCATAAAATGAAATTTTTTCTCCGCAACAGACAAAGTGCGTGCCAAATATTTCATATATTTGTAGAAACGTCATTCTTATGGAAAAGCTACTTGCAGATATCAAAGCCGGCACTTCCTTTGTGCAGGTTGTACCCGAAGATATCGGAGAACTTGTTTACTTCGAGACCTCCAATCCGGAAGCAAAACCCAAATCGGCGATTGTCTACTTTCTGCGCAAGATTTTAGTGATCGTCGTAATGCTGGCCCTGCTGGCAGGTATTTGGTGGCTGTTTCTGCCCAATTTCTGGCTTCCGCTTATTGCGACCGTGCTGGCAGCTTATTTCGGCTATGTGCTGGTGGGAGCACAGGTATTCGAAGGAACAGACTTTTTCATCGGCACTGATGGATATGCCATCTACGAATTCAAAAAGACAAGGGCCAACATTATCTCCAAGGAGGAGCCGCGCTTCGAAGACATCTTCATCCTGCTGCATAAGGAGGAGATGTGCTACAAAGACGGCAAATACGACAAGACCAACTTCAAATTCACCTACCTTGGCAAACCGGACGAAAACAATGCCATTAACGACGGGTATTATGCCGAAAGCAACTACGATGCAATAGACGGTGATGGCTCGCTGAGAAACCAAACCTACTTCTTCAGGTGCAAGATTGAAGATGAAATGGTGGCCCGGTTCAAAGCATCGGCAGACGCGCTCCTGAAAGCAGGAAAGCCCGTTCCGGTATGGGTAGCGGTATTGAATGAAGACGACACCTGGGAGGCGAAGGATGTAATCAAGCTTGAGAAGGGGGCAATCCATTTCGGAGACAAAACCTATTCCGGTGAAGACCTGGCCAAGGTTTATGAGGCTAACGACGCCCTCTACTTTGAAGATGCTAATCTTTCCGGCCGCTTCTACGGTATCGAAAAGGGCGAAAATTTAAGGATTGTACCTCTCAGGAGCATAGGTTTCAGCAAGGGCGTGCTTGAACTGATGGGCGAGTTGTACGGAACCGCTCACAAAAAAGGAGTTGAAGGAATTGAATAATCTAATCCGCTATATGACTAAAATTGAAATCAACGGCAACGACTGCAAATTCATGAGGGAGGCAATCCGTCTGGCCAACGAGAGTGTGGCAAATGGCGGCGGCCCCTTCGGTGCGGTTATCGTAAAGGACGGCGAAATTATCGCCGGCAGCTCGAACAGAGTTACCATAGACAACGACCCGACTGCCCATGCGGAAGTGAATACTATCCGGCAGGCTTGCCGCAAACTGAACACGTTCGATCTCTCCGGCTGCGTCATCTATACCTCGTGCGAGCCCTGTCCGATGTGCCTCGGAGCCATTTACTGGGCCGGAATAGACCGCATTTATTACGGAAACAACCGCCAGGATGCCGCCAAAATCAATTTCGACGACAATTTCATTTACGAAGAGCTGGACAAACCGATGTCCGAGCGCTCCATCCCCATCATCCCAATGCTGCGCGACGAAGCGCTTGAGTCCTTCCGCCTCTGGGATGAGAAAGAAGACAAAACCGAATATTAATTTCGAAGCCTAATTTTGAATTAAGATGCTCTTACAGATTCTTACACTGCTCGGCTCACTGGCAATGTTCCTCTATGGCATGTCCCTGATGAGCGGCGGTCTGCAGAAAATGGCCGGAAACCGTCTGCGGGTTTTCATGGCCAAAATGACATCCAATAATTTCAAATGTATTTTGACCGGCATCGTGGTAACCGCCATGGTGCAGAGTTCCACAGCCACCACACTGCTCATAGTGAGCTTCGTGAATGCGGGTCTGCTCGCGCTGGGCAGCGCCATCGCGGTAATCATGGGTGCCAACATAGGCACGACAGTAACCGCATGGATTTTCGCCCTCAGTTTCGGAGGCGGCAGCTGGAGCATAGGAACCATCGCCATACCCCTGATGTTTTTCGCCTTCATCGGCATCAGCATCAAGAAATATTCGAACTTTGGCGAGTTCCTGATGGGTTTTGCCTTCCTCTTCCTCGGCATTTCCCTGTTGAAACAGACTTCCACCGTTCTACTGGACAACGACGGCGTCCATCAATTCCTCGCCACTCTTTCCAACTACGGTATATGGAGTATCTTCCTCTTTATGTTGGCAGGAGCCATCATTACCTTCATGCTGCAGAGCTCGGCTACAGCCACAGTCATCACGATGCTGCTGGTTGCCGAAGGCTTCATTCACTTCGACATGGCCACTGCAATGGTTCTGGGCAGCAACCTGGGAACTACCATTACTTCCAATATCGCAGCTGCCGTTGCTAACCAGAGTGCCCAAAGGACAGCCAGGGCCCATTTTCTTTTCAACCTATTCGGCGTAATCCTGGCCCTGCTATGCTTCAAGCCGTTCATAAGCCTGGTTGGGATGGTGGTTGAATCCCTGGGCTTCCCCAATCCCGCAACGAGCAGTTTTGAAGATGCGGACGCCGCTACCACCGAGGCTCTGAAGGCATCTCTGCCGTACAGCGTTGCAGTTCTTCATACCGTGTTCAATGTAATCACCACGCTCATCCTCGTCTGGTTCATTCCTCAGCTTGTAAAAATGGTGACCTGGATGGTTCCCAACAAGAAGGGCGAAGTGAAGGAAACCTACAGGCTGAAATACATAGGCATGGGCAATATGGCCACCGGCGACCTTGCACTCAACAGTGCCAAGTTGGAGGTGGTGGAATTCGGCAATCTCTGCCGCAGAGACCTTGGCTACATCAGAAAGGCCATCAACGCCACAACCCAGACTGAATTCGATGAGGCGGACAAGAAACTAATTCACTACGAGGAAGTTACAGATAATGTTGAACGTGAAATCGCTACCTACCTGCGCGAAGTGTCCAAGCATGAACTGAGTATAAGTGCACTCGCACGTATGCGCGAGCTGTACCGGGTTATCGGAGAGATGGAGTCTCTTGGAGACAGCGGAGAAACCATCGGAAAGATTATGACTCGCGTATGGGAGCATAACTGCAAATTCACGGACAATATGCTGAAGCAGGTCAACCATATGCTCGACCTGCTGGATGCTGCTTTTGAGGCAATGGAGAAGAATCTGGCCACTCCGCTGGTGGAACTTACCGACATCCGCAACGCGGAAGAGGCGGAGGCTGCCATTAACGAGTACCGCGACTCCCTGCGCAACGAGCATTTATCCAATATCGAAAAGGCTTCTTATCCTTATGAAACCGGCTCCTTCTACATGGACGTAGTGAACTGCATAGAAAAGATGGGAGACTTTATCATCAATATCTCCCAGAGCGTTTACGGAGCTAAGAATATCTGATATGGTTCTGAACAATTTGTGGAAAGAATTCCTGATTGGTGTTCTGGGGACCGCCATAGGTGTAGGCTTATCCTTCTTTGTGAACGGCATCCATGAAAACAAGGCTAAGGAAAAGGCCCAGCGCCTTACGGCCATCATGGTAATCCATGATATGGACAACACCATAGACATCCTCAAGAAGCTGAAGAAAAACGAAGAGGAGGGGATAGCGGTTACCCAGTTCGTCCAGAGCCGGCAGTCCTGTCTGGAGACAGTCAGCTACGACTCCCTGATTCTGGCAGTCAACTACCTGATAAGTCAGGACGACGACTTCCGTTTCGACGTGTCCAAGGAGAAAATCTTCAACAGTGACCTCGATACCTGGCAGAATCTGAGCAACACCAAATTCATAGACAACGTGCAGTCTTTCTTCTTCCAGAGGCAGGAGATGCAGGCAGTACTGAACAAGCCGGACATCTTCCGTGAACCCATCCCCAGGGAAGAATACTTGCAGATTGTCCGCCCACTCGGCTGGGTTACTCAGGAGCAGTATGCAGATGCCATCCGTCCCTTCCTTAAGAAGAAATTCGCCGACGCCCGCGTTTCCTTTTTTATCAATGTCTCCAACGACAGGATACGCATCCTCAATGAGTTCATCAACAACTGGACAACCCTGAACGACGAAAACAAATTCCTGATGGGCATTACCGACAGCGAGCTGGACGATTACATCAACAGTATCAGCAATGTTGGCATTACGCTAAGCAGGAGGCGCCTACTTGGCAAGTGGAAATGTACGATGGAAGACGACAACTCGCTTGAATATGATTTTCATGGCGACAACAGCTTCGACTACCGAATGAACTACTCAACGCTGAGCCATGGACTGTATTTCTCCGGCACATTGAAGTTCTCCGTTTCTTACGGCGGCAGTTGGGCGCTTCAGGGCGATTCACTTATCCTGTACCCCAATTACGAACTGAGCGAGTTTGATCTGGATACCAGCGGGCTTGTGGCCGATGAGAACAAGCAGGACAGCCTTGACGTCTGGGCCAAGAACTATCAGGAAAAGGCCCTGGAGTTCTACAGAACCAGACCGGAGAATGAACAGCGGATAGCGGGTAAGGCCCGACTCGACTCATCGCACGACAAGATGGAATGGTCCTCCCCCGACGGTATCGTGCGCTATCTCAAGAGAATCAGATAAACTCTTTTATTCAGCAATCGCATAGGAGAAGCCCTGGATCCGGTCCCAGGCCCCACGGGTGAAGTCCGGCACTTCAACCGGCGCTCCGCCATGTTCCAGAGAGATTCTGGACAGCTCTGTAACGCAGCACCACTCTGCCAGGTCGTATACGTCCATATCAAGGGGCAGACCATGGTTCAGGCAGTAAACCATGCGGTAGTTCATGATGAAGTCCATGCCACCATGGCCACCCACCTTCTTGGCGGTCTCCTTAAGTTCAGGGGTAAGAATCGGACTGGGATACATTGCCATCAGGGAATCCAGTTCAGCGCCGCTATAGACTTTCTCCCTGCCCAGGTCTTCGAAGTTTACGTCTTCCTTGGAAGAATTGTCCATCAGGCAGACCTGGCCTATCGGATATTTCCCAATGTAGCCGTCTGTCCCAACCAGCTGGTACATACGGTTGTAGGGGCGGGGAGTAAGCACATCGTGCTCTATGAGAATGGTCTTGCCCTTAGCAGTACGCAGCATGGTCATCGTTACGTCTCCATTTGCGAACGGGCCTTCTTCCATGCCGGCAATCTTTGCATCCCTGGGGCCGTTGAAAGGGTCGGTATCCATCGCAACCAGGGTGGTGAGACGGTCGCCACGGTGAATGTTCA
>JAGAAU010000193.1 GCA_017615135.1 Bacteroidales bacterium
GTCTCCTCTTCAGTGGCTCCCCAGAATCTGTGTACTGCCTATATACTTAAGAACGGTGGCGGCCGGGCCGGGCTCAAACTCATGCTTGATACCCTGAACGGCCCCTCGGATGTAAATGAATCAATGGCAGGTTTCCTTCTGGAACAGGCGCAGGAACTACCGTTCATGAACCAGTAAACTATGGCAAATAATCCTCTCGATACCTCTCTTCTGGACCGTGCAATAATCTTTGCAGTCAAAGCCCATGGCGGCACCGAACGCCGGGGAAAGGGTTATCCTTACATAGTTCACCCCATGGAGGCGGTGGAAATTGTGGCTACAATGACTTCCGATCAGGAACTGCTTGCCGCCGCGGCCCTTCACGATACTGTTGAAGATACAGATGTGACGGTTGAACAGATTCGCGCAGAGTTTGGAGACCGTGTGGCGGAGCTTGTCGCAGCCGAGACGGATCAGATTTCCGACCGGTCTTCTGAGGAGAAGACGTGGCATGCCCGCAAGAAGGCCGCAATAGATCGTCTGTCCAGAGCCAGTCTTGATGCCAAGACCGTAGCCCTGGGAGACAAGCTGTCCAATATGAGGGCCATTGCCCGCGACTATGCTGTTAAGGGCGATGACTTGTGGAATATTTTTCACGCAAAAGACCGAAAAGACCATGAGTGGCATTACAGGGGGCTTGCAGATGCACTCAGGGAGCTCGAGGGAACTTTTGCTTTTCAGGAATTTGAACGACTTATCAATCAAGTGTTTGCATAATGGAAGCCATTAAAATCTCTTTGGACGATTATGTCCTTTCCGGTGGTGGATACAACGGGGAAAGCTATAACCTCAAGAGCGATCCTTCCGTAATGCTTAAATTGTATTTCCCGGGGAAGATTCAGCAGCCTCTGGATGAAATGATGCTCGCCCGCAAGGTGTACGACATGGGTATCCCCACGCCTGAGCCGGGGGAGTATGTGGTTACGGAAGACGGCCGTTACGGCATTCGTTTCCGCCGCATTCTTGGAAAGAAATCTTATTCCAGGGCAACCGGAGACGATCCTGAGAATGTTGCCCGTTATGCCGCCGAATTTGCCGGAATGTGCAAAGACCTTCACTCTACCCATGTAGACACTTCCCAGTTTGAAAACGCAAAAGACAGGTACTATCGCATGCTGGCAGACAATCCGTTTTTTACGGTAGGGGAAAAAGATAAACTCGGCAAGTTCATAGCCGATACTCCGGATGAAGATACCGCCATCCACGGAGATCTCCAGTACAGCAACGCCATCTTTGTGGGCGATAAAAGATACTTTATCGACCTTGGCGACTTCTGCTATGGGAATCATCTCTTCGATATAGGTCAGGTTTATCTATGCTGCTATCTCAGTGGCGAAGATTTTATCGAGGAGACCTTCCATATGCCCAAGCCTGTGGCTATGAAGTTCTGGGACTGCTTTGCCCCCGTTTACTTCGGAGATGGAATCCCGCTTAAGGAGATTGAAGAACTGGTGCGCCCTTATGCCGGACTTAAAACTCTGATGATTGAACGTGATACCAGTTGTCCTATGCCTGAATTCCGTGCGGCGCTTACGTCTATACTTCAATAGTTCAGTAATGAGAAAACTGCTTCTGTGTGTTCTCCTTTGCATTGCAGTCCTGCCTTTGCCGGCGCAGGAACGCTTTGTGTTTACCCCTCAGTGGACGGCTCAGGCACAGTTCGCCGGATACTATGTGGCAAAGGATAAGGGTTTTTACAAAGATGCCGGCCTGGACGTAGACATCGTCCATTCTTCGATAACGCAGCCTTCCATGAGCCGTATCCGCCGGAATGAAAGTCAGGCTACGACTCTCCAGCTTTGTCAGGCTATGGAAATTATCGACGAAGGAATTCCTCTGGTAAATATCCTTCAGACCTCGATGAACAACGCTATGGTAATTGTGTCGCGCCGGGGTGAAGACCCGCTGAAGCAGAAGGGCGCCAGAGTCGGTATATGGAGTGTAGGGTTCGGGCAGCTCGCAATCTGTATGAGCCTTAAGGATGGCTTGGATTACCAGTGGATTCGCTTTGCCACCAATGTCAACCTTTTCATCAAAGGTGCGATAGATGCTACTCTTGCGATGAGCTATAATGAATATTATCAGCTGTTGCAGGCCGGTTATGAACTTACCGATGCAAATGTATACCGTTTCTGCGACCATGGATACAATGTCCAGGAAGACGGAGTTTATATGACCAGGGCTTATTACGCCGCCCACAAAGAACAGGCCCGTAAATTTGCCGAGGCCAGCAGGCATGGATGGGAATGGGCTGCGGAGCATCAGGAAGAGACTCTGGACATAGTGATGAAGTATGTGAAGGAGAACCATATAGCCACCAACAGGACTATGCAGCGTCTGATGCTTCAGGAGGTTATACGTCTTCAGCATGACCGTGAATCCGGCCAGCGGGAATTCCGCCTGCGTCCGGATATGGTCAAACTTGCCGGAGAGCTTATGAAAGAGTTCGGCATGCTGAGCAGAGTAATTTCTTATAACGAATTGACGGAGGATTAAGTTATGCTCAGCCCTGTTAAATATATCCGTCAGTCGCTTTCCAGAAAGTTGAGTCTCTGGATAGTGCTCTTTGCTGCAATCATTTTCAATATCGCCCTGGGAATAATGTTTACGCGCTCGCTGGACGAGATTCACAAGGAGGCCGTGAACCGCGCCACCCAGATTCTCGACAATACCACCCTGCGGGTTAATTCCATACTGGAACGTGTAGAAACTGCCACTGACAATACAGACTGGCTTGTGGTGAGGCATCTGGACGCTCCTGATTCCATGTTCGTATATTCCCGGCGCATGCTCATAAACAATCCCGAGCTGAACGGGTGCTCCATTGCGTTCGAACCTTATTACTTCAAGGACAGGGGCAGGTATTTCTCTGCCTATTCCTACAACGACAACGGGAATATCCTGACCACGCAGGAAGGTAACCTCCACTATGAGTATTTCTATATGGACTGGTACCTGATGCCTAAACTCCTGGACAGTTCCGGTTGGACGGAACCATTCTTCGACTACAATCCCGACAGT
Source organism: Bacteroidales bacterium (assembly GCA_017615135.1). Taxonomy (GTDB): domain Bacteria; phylum Bacteroidota; class Bacteroidia; order Bacteroidales; family UBA932; genus Cryptobacteroides. Next base: position 3,061 of record JAGAAU010000193.1, read on the forward strand.
ATATACTCGAAGGATATGATAGCCTCCTACTTCAAGCCAATCAAGGATGAAAATGGAGAATATATCGGCACCTTCGCTGTAGATATTTCCCTGGAATGGTTGTCCAGGACCATCTCGGCAGTCAAGCCATATCCTCACTCCTACAGCATGATGATTGGCCAGGGAGGTACTTTTTTCGTACACCCGGACAGTACAAAACTCTTCTATAAGACCATATTTACCGACACCTTCGATAATCCAGATCCGGACATTACCGAACTTGGCCATGCGATGCTCCGTGGAGAGGAAGGGATGCGTCAGTTGCGTATGGAGGGAAAGGACAGCTATGTGTTCTATAAACCGCTTGGCGTTACCGGATGGAGCGTAGCCATTGTGTGTCCGGAAAGTGATATTTTCGGCGGATATAAGATGCTTCAGCGCATTGTGGTTTTCATAGTGTTGATTGGCCTTTTGTTGATGCTGCTAGTTTTCAGCCGTATCGTGTCAAGGGAGCTGATGCCTCTGACTCAACTTGCAGACCAGACCGGCGTTATTGCCACAGGTCACTTCGACCAGAAGATAGCCATTGATGGCCGGGACGATGAAATCGGCCGTCTGAGCCAGTCGTTCGGCAATATGCAGCAGTCGCTCATGAAATATATTGACGAACTCAAACAGACTACAGCTTCCAAGGCTTCGATTGAAAGCGAGCTGAAGGTGGCAAGTGACATCCAGCTCAGTATGCTGCCGCAGTTGTTCCCGCCGTTCCCTGAGCGGAAGGATATAGACCTGTATGCCAAGATGATTCCTGCAAAGGAAGTGGGCGGCGACCTTTTTGACTTTTTCCTGCGAGACGAAAAACTGTTCTTCTGCGTTGGGGACGTAAGCGGAAAGGGCGCTCCTGCCGCAATGCTTATGGCGGTTACACATTCCCTTTTCAGGGCTACGTCTGCCAGGGAAAGCGATCCCTCAGTTATCATGCGCACGATTAACGAAACGGTTTGCCTTGACAACCGGGCAAATATGTTTGTTACTCTCTTCCTGGGGGTGCTTGACCTTCCTACAGGGCGTCTGCGTTATTGCAACGCCGGTCACGACTATCCATTTGCAATTCTGAATCAGCCTTCTGCCATAGACTGTCTTCCTAATCTGCCGGTGGGTATAATTCCTGATATGAAATATGCCAAGCAGGAGTTTATGCTGGCTCCCGGAACTACTCTTTTCCTTTACACCGACGGCCTTACTGAGGCTATGAACGCCACTCAGGAGCAGTTCGGAATTCAGCGTGTCGAAGAAATTCTGGTAAGCTGTGGAGAAAAGAAAATGAGTCCCAGACAGATACTGGAGTCTGTCCTTGTGGGTGTGCATTCATTCGTTCAGGAGGCCGACCAGAGTGACGACCTTACCATGCTTGCACTTCACTACACACCAGGTGAGTTTGCTACGATTCTGAACGAAAAGATAACGCTTAACTGCGATCTTAGCCGTATTCCTGAATTGAACGACTTCATGATCTCTATAGCTGAGAGGCTGGTTATGGACGAGACCGTAACTTCTCAGGTAAGGCTGGCGTTGGAAGAGGCCGTAGTGAACGTGATGAACTATGCCTATCCTGAGGGCAGGAAGCAGTTCGTAACTGTCAAGGCTATGTCTGACGGGCACGAGCTGAGATTGGTTGTGATAGACGCAGGCATTCCCTTCGATCCCACCAGCAAGGAGAAGGCGGACACAACACTGTCTGTCGAAGACAGGCCGATTGGTGGTCTGGGCATCTACCTCATACGCGAACTGATGGATTCCATCAACTATGAACGCGTTGATGAAAGAAACATTCTTACGATGATTAAAAATATTAAATAGTATGGAAGTTATTGTTACAAAAGACAGTCAGCAGACTACCGCATCCCTTGTTGGAAGTCTCGACACCCTCGCGGCGCAGCAGATTGCGCCGCAGATGAATGAATTGAAAGATTTCGAAGGTACCCTGGTGCTTGATTGTGAAAAACTAAGCTACATTTCCAGCTCAGGCCTCAGGCTCTTTCTGATGCTGCGTAAAGCCGCCGCTGAAAGAGGCGGCAAAATCATTGTCCGGAACATCTCTAACGAAATCCGCAGCGTCTTTATGATGACCGGCTTCCTGAATCTGTTCGATATTCAGTAATCAGGCGGGGGAGTCCTCGATATTATTATGGAGGATTACATCATCAGAGAAATTGACCGCCTGGGTGAAATGCTGTTGCTGATTGCCCGCAGGCTGGGACTGCTGGACGGCAATACGCCAGACTACAGCTTGACGGATGTCAAGGAAGAGTTCAGCAAAGCCGGCTGCGCGATTGATCTGGACATGCTTTTGCAGCAGGAAAACCCTGTATGGTATCTTGTGGATCAAGAGAAACTGTCCGACTACGGACTGGAGACAATGATAGACATCATCTTTCATTCAGATCTGGACGAGGACAGGAAGCAGGCCCTGCTCAGCGATGCGCTTGCGTACCTGGACGGAAAAGGGTATTTCTCATTCCGGCTTCATTCTGTTCGCTCTTCTTCGTGAAGACCCGGCGTCAAATCTAGATTTTCTGCTGTCTGCACCAGACCTTCATCACGAGGCGGTGGGGGAGAATCTTGACGAGGAGA
>JAGAAU010000194.1 GCA_017615135.1 Bacteroidales bacterium
AAACCCGTGCCACCCTCGGCAACGTAAGAGGGAGGGGCCCACGAAGTGGGAGGGGTCGCATAGCGACGGTTTCAGGATACCTACGCAGCCGCAGCCGCTTCAGCCCTCTAGTATAACCAGTATTTTTGCGAGAGCTGGCGGAAGGGGGCGACGTCTTTGTTCCAGTATTCGAGGATATCGGAAGCCTTGTGGGTAGAGGCGAGGGTTTTGGACACGAAGTCTGTGCCCGTAACCTTGTTGAAGGCCGCAATCCTGTCCGGTGACAGCTGGAAGGGATCTTTGCCGTAAAGCTTGTAGCAGGCTTCCATTACATAGAACTGGGTGAGGGTTATCGGGGCTTTCTCGTAATCTACAAAATGGAACTGAACCCCTTCGATGACTTTTCCGGCACAGCTGCCGCTGAAAGGCTTGTAATAAACTGCCCTCCAGGCAATTCCGGGAATATTCAGGCGCTCGAGCGAACTTTTGAGCTTCTCTGCGTTGATCCATGGAGCGGCGAACAGACGGAATGGAAGGGTATAACCTATGCCTATCTGGAGATAATTGCTGAATTCCCCCACAAGGCCGGCTGCAGGATAGCCGATGGCACTGTCCGGATCTGGAATGTTGGGTGATGGCGCCACCCACTCGAGCCCGGTATCCTTGTATCGCATCCATCGTTTCCACCCCTCCATGGGGATGACCGTCAGCTCGCACTTGAGCGGCGGTTCATTGCCCTTCTGCCCGCAGTTTAGCCCCTCCTCGTTGATGAGCCTCGCCAGTTCTCCCACGGTAAGCCCGTAAATGTACGGAATGCGGTACTGGCTGATGAATGAAAAGTATCCTGGAGTCACCACCGGGCCTTCCACCTTAAGCCCGCCCAGAGGGTTCGGACGGTCGAGCACTATCACCTCGATGCCCTTCTCTGCACAGGCGCGCATAACCAGGCCGAGCGTGCTGATAAAAGTATAAGAGCGGGTGCCGGTATCCTGAATGTCATAGACCACCGCATCCAGGCCAGAAAGCATCTCAGGAGCGGGTTTGCGGGTTGCGCCATAGAGGGAATGTACGGGAAGCCCGGTGAGGGGATCGGTGCCGCTCTCGACCTTCCCGCCGGCCCAGATGTCGCCGCGAACCCCATGCTCGGGAGCCATAAGCGCCACCAGCTTCACGCCGGGTGCGGAGGCAAGTATCTCGATGGAAGAGCGCATGTTGCGGTCTACTCCGCTGGGGTTGGTAACCAGCGCCACCCGCTTGCCCTGCAGGCAGGCAAAGCCTGAATCCCTCAGAACCTCAATCCCGGGTTTAACCTGGGCGGAAGCGCTTAACACGGTAAGCAGAACGGCGGCAAACAGGCTAAGAAGCAGTCTCATTTTTCTTTCCATAAGCAGAATCTACTTTAACGAGGAAGGTAACTCCCACAGTGCAGAGGCATAGAACCATCACCAATGCAAAAAATCCGCCGTAACCAAGCCACTCCTGCAGATATCCGGCAAAAATTCCCGGAATCATCATGCTGAGCGCCATAAATGCGGTGCAAAGTGCATAGTGAGAGGTCTTGAAAGGCCCGTCCGAGAAATAAATCATATAGAGCATATAGGCGGTAAAGCCGAAGCCATAGCCAAACTGGTCCAGTGCCACGCAGAAATACACTATCCACAGGCTGGCGGGTTGGGCGAGGGCCATGTAGAGATAGACGGAGCATGGAAGAGCAAGACTTAAAGCCATGGGCCACAGACATTTGCGCAAACCGAACCGACCGGCCGCCAGCCCGCCTGCGATGCCGCCCAGAGTGAGAGCTACAACCCCCACGGTGCCGTAAACCAGCCCGGAGTCAGTGGTGCTGAGCCCCAATCCGCCGTCTTCAACCGGATCCAGCAGAAAGGGAGTGAGCATCTTGACGGATAATGCCTCCGGGAGCCGGAAAAGCAGCAGGAACACCATGGCGGCCCAGATGCCCGGTTTGCGGAAAAACGAAACCACGCTCTGCCCCATATCCTTCAATGGATTGACTGAATTCTCGCGCGGAGTGTCGTCTGCGGGGTGCGGAAGCATGAAATGATGCCATAGGGTGATTACCCCGAGGATTGCCGAACAGAGCAGCAGGGTGATAGTCCATGCGCGCGGAATATTTCCCAGGCGCTCCTCCAGCACCCCGGCGAACACCACCAGAACCCCCTGCCCAAAAACGGTCGCGATGCGATAGAACGTGCTTCTGATGCCCACGAAAAGCGACTGTCTGTGCGCATCCAGTTCTATCATATAGTATCCGTCTGCTGCAATATCGTGGGTTGCCGATGCAAAGGCGGAGATATAAAAGAGAGTGAGCATGAGTGCGAACGATGCCGATGCCACGCTGAAGGCCAGCGCTGCGAATGCAATGCTCATTATCAGCTGCATGGCCATAATCCACCAGCGCTTGGTACGTCGCACGTCCACCACGGGACTCCAAAGCGGTTTGATTACCCAGGGAAGGTACAGAAGGCTTGTAAAGAGCGCCAGCTCCCCGTTGGGCATGCCCAGGCGCTTGAACATGGTTACAGAAATGAGGTTTACGGCCACGTACGGAAGCCCCTCGGCAAAATACAGTGTGGGCACCCAGGCCCAGGGAGTTCTTTTAGCCGACATTGGTTCCTGGATAGTAATGGGACAGGATTTCCTTGTAACTGTAGCCTTTTTCCGCCATCACCGCGGCACCAATCTGGCAGAGACCAACTCCGTGGCCCCAGCCGCGTCCGTGCAGGATAACCTCGTCCGGAGTCCACTCCACTTCAAAAGCAGAACTCTTGAGATGCGAACGGCTAAGAACGCGCCTGATTTCCAGCTCCTTACCTATGGTCTCGCTGTGCAGGCTGCCTTCAATGCGAAGGTATTTGATCCTCCCGGAAGGCCCCCTCTCCACGGCTTCCAGCTTCAGAATGTCTCCGAAGTCCTTGCCGGTATTCTCCCTAATGAGTTCAGAAAGTTCTTTACGGCTGTAGCGCTGGGTCCATCGATAGAAGTCCGGAGTTTCCTGGTCGTACGAGTTCAGGACGGCCTCCAGCACCTCTTTGGGCGGGTTCGCGCAGAAGGGGTCTCCTCCCTCGGCCGGAGTGTCCGGAAGTGCCTGAAGGTAAGGCGGGTCGGTGTCTTCCCAGCAGGTGCTGAAGAGCTCCATGCGGCCGCCGCAGCATTTGGAATACCGGGCGTCGCAGATTGTGTCGCCGAAGCGGAGCAACTGCCCCCAGGTCTCGTCTATGGCCTGCTTTACACCGGCTCCGAGTTCGGGGCCTATGCCCTGATAGCGCTGGCAGTGGTCGTCTGAGCAGACATCGAATTCACCATGGCGGCCCAGGTTGCGCATAAGCCAGCTGCGGGAAATCACCGCATGCGCCTTCAGCAGTTCGAGCGGCGAAGAGGCGCTCATCTCGGAGGAAATAACGCTCAGAAGGTAATCTTCAACCCCTATTCGATTGATTGCGTGAATCTTGCCGTCTATTACCCGGAAGTGCAGGGAGCCCGCATATCTCATAGTCTGGCGGCGTTCCCAGTGGAATCCTATCCCAATGGTAACCCCGTAGAGTATGAAGGAAGGCTGTGCGAAGCGGGTGGAGCGGGTGATGGAGTCGAAGGTGAGGCTGTCGTAGAGCATGCCGTTATAGTTGATGCGGCCGTCGCATAGAGTTACCTGCTGGGGCCCGGCGCCGTCTGAAATTATCTCGAACTCAATCTTTTCCGCCGCCATAATTCCCACATCTATAAGACGTTGGCTGCGGGTAAGCCGCCAGATTATCCTTTCTTCCTCCTCGCGGCTGATAGATACCTCGGCCAGCATCTGGGTGAGCATCTCGGCCGTTATCTTGTCGAAGTCTTCCTTGATTGGGGCGATGAAAAGTCCCGTCATGTCCACAGCTCCGGGGCTGATGGTCAGATGCTCCGCCCCCTCGGCATAATAATGGTGCGACCTTATTTCCGAGCGCATTACCACCAGTATGCGCCACTGGGCCTGCGTGGGGCAGTACCAGGCATAGAGGTTGAACCGCGGTTCGGTGTCCTGCGGGCGTCTGTCCGAGCATTCAAGCAGCTGATAGAAGAGCTTGGTGATGGATTTAGAGGTGCTCCCCTTGAGGGTGAAAATGCCGGTGGTGAAGTGCCTGTAATGATATAAAGATGCGTCTTTAAGCGTTGCCAGCGGCTCCCCGGGATTCTCGAGAAACTCTTCCGCCGCCACTTCCAGAGGCATTAGTTTCCTTGGGCAGGCCTGAAAGTGCAGATGATCCGGTGCCGAAGCTCCGCTGCTGGGACCATTATAGAATACTGTAAAGTTGTCGTATTTCTTCACGAAGTCCAGCATGTCCGGCAGATGATGCCAGATGGCCTGGGGGATGTGCTCGTCCCGGGCTATCACCAGATGGTTCGGGAAGATGGGATAGGGATTGACCTGGATGTTATAGCTGCGGTTCTTTCTGCCGGCGAATTTTATGTGGAACTGCTCCTGCGGACGATATTTTGCGCAGAGGAAACAGTTGCGGGCAGAGAGGGCCTCCGGAGTTACTTCTGCCGTGGAGGAAATGATGCGGCAGGGGTTGTGCTGAACCTTGCAGGGCAGGGTATCCAGAACGAAGTCTTTGGTTTTAACCCTTTTAAGTGCGCGGAAGTTCTCTGCAGCCAGCGGCCAGACGGATAGCTGGTCTTTAACGAATTTTTTCAGGGACTGATCCAAATCTTTAATTATTTTTGCAAAGATAAGAAATTGTATTATCTTTGCAGTCCCATAAAGGAAAATTCCTCTTTAGCTCAGTTGGTTAGAGCACCTGACTGTTAATCAGGGGGTCCTAGGTTCAAGTCCTAGAAGGGGAGCAAAAAAGCGAGGCTGAATTTCAGCCTCGCTTTTTTTTGAAAATGTTGTGATGTGTCAAAGGTAC
>JAGAAU010000195.1 GCA_017615135.1 Bacteroidales bacterium
CCGCGGGGCCGCCAAACAGGCGCGGAAGCGCCTCGGCCGCGCCGCCGCCTACCTTAAGGACAACCTTTACACAGCCTTCTATGAAGAACTTCACAAGGCTCTTCTGGGCTTTATTTCAGACAAACTGCTTATGGACGCCGGAGAAATGAACAGGGAGAATATTGCCTCCAGGCTTGCTGAAAGCGGAGTGGACGAGGCTTCCGTCAAAGCTTTCGTAGATTTGCTGGATGCCTGCGAATATGCCCGCTATGCCCCCTCCGAGGGGCATGAGGCCATGGCTGCCCACTATGAGGCGGCGGTGGATTCCATCGCCCGCATAGACGGCGAGGTCAGGCGTGCCGGCAAGGATGCTGTGCATCGCGCAGGAGCCCGGGTGTCCTTGTTGCTGCTGCCTCTTATGCTGCTCTTCTCCGCCTCGATGCAGGCTGCGCCTGCGGGTTCTGACAAGGCAGTGGCGGATTCGCTGTGGGCAGCCGGCGCGCAGGCCTACACCGAGTCTGATTATTCCGGGGCCCTGGGCCTGTGGATGCAGATTTCAGACTCCGGGCTGGAGTCTCCGGACCTTTACTGCAATATCGGGGATGCGTATTACAAATCCCGCGATCTGGCCCACGCAATCCTGTACTACGAGCGTGCGTTGAGGCTCAATCCTTCCCATCAGGCAGCCAGACACAACCTTGAATTTGTCTCGTACGAGGTTCGCGACAGGATAGACAGCGTTCCGGAATTCTTCCTCAAGACCTGGGTCCGCAAGCTCTCGTGGTCGCTTCCTTCCACCGTATGGGCGTGGCTGTTCCTGGTGCTTATAGCAGGCACCCTGGCAATGCTGCTTCTGTTCCTTCTGTCGAAGGGGAGTGCAGCCCGCCGCACGGGCTTCTTTACGGGTATCGCCCTGCTGGTATTGAGCATATTCTGCCTGCTTTTCGCGGCGCGCCAGAGAAGCGACTATTCCGCCAGGGAGGATGCCATTATTACAGCGCCGGTGGTATCGGCCGGAAGTACCCCGGGAGGTGAGTCGTCCAAAGACCTCTTCATTATCCACGAGGGTACGAAGGTAAAGGTGCTTGAAAACATCGGCGGCTGGAGCAATATAGAACTGGCAGACGGCAGGCAGGGTTGGGTGCGCGATGAAAGCTTCGAGATAATCTGAGACGGAATATGGAAGAAAGGTCCTACTTAGATCTGGTAGAGCTCCAGTCCTGCATAAAGGAGGGGCTCGAGGACCTTTTTCCCTCGCATATCTGGGTGCGGGCGGAAATCAGTTCCGTGAGCGTCAAGGCCAACGGTCACTGTTATTTAGACCTTTGCCAGAGCGAAGAAGGTTCCGTCTGCGCCCGTGCCCGCGCCGTTATCTGGAGAGGAACCTACCGGGCCCTTCAACCACGTATAGAGGCCCTCGGGGATGATGGCCTTGTAGCGGGAATGCAGATTCTGGCCAGGGTACTCGTGAGTTACAGCGAGATTTATCAGCTGTCCCTGGTAATAGACGACATAGATACCGCCTATACGGTAGGTGCGGCTGAGCTGCAGCGCAGAGAAACTATTCAAAGGCTTGAGAAAGAGGGGCTTATGGATGCCCAGCAGAAGCTTCAGGAACCCTTTCTGCCATGGAATCTGGCTGTCGTCTCCGCCCCGGACGCCGCCGGATACGGAGATTTCTGCCGTCATCTGTCCGAGAACGAATTCGGCTTTGTCTTCAATGTACAGCTCTTCGAGGCGGTAATGCAGGGAACTGCTTCCCCGGCTTCGGTTGCGGCTGCACTCGAAGCGGTCGAGTCAGACGGCCCCGAAGTATGGGATGCGGTGCTGATAGTACGCGGAGGCGGTTCCGCCGCAGACCTCTCCTGCTTCGACGACTATCAGCTCTGTGCCGCAATCGCCCGTTGCCCCGTGCCTGTATTTACTGCTGTCGGCCACGACCGCGACAGGCATATTGCGGACATGGTATCATTCAGGGCGGTTAAGACTCCTACGGCGCTTGCAGATGAGTTTATATCGGCGCTGGCGGCGGAAGACGAGCGTCTTGCTTTTTTCAGTTCCCGCCTGAAGGCCGCATTCATCGATAAGATTTCTCAGCAGGAACTGGCCCTCGCTCGCCTGGAGAGCCGCATTTTGTCTGCAGATCCCAGAAAACTTCTGGAAAGGGGCTATTCCCTGGTTACCAATCAGGCCGGAGTAGTACTTAAAAAAGCATCCGGAATTCAGCCCGGACAGGAATTATCCATTTTATTTCAGGATGGTACAATCGTTTGTGAGGTGAAATATGGAAAATTTTAACTATCTTGACGCCATCGGCAGATTGGAAGCAATCGCCGCCAAAGTGGAAGACCCCGCAACCGGCCTTTCGGATATGGATAATTACATCCGCGAATCTGCGTCTCTGGTAGACAAGTGCAGGAAATATCTGCGCGGCTGCCGGGACAAGGCGGATGAACTGGACCAGGTTAAATGAACGTAAAGATTTATCAAACAGACCCTTGGCTGGAACCCTTCAAGGATGCCATCGAGGCGCGTCACGCCCATATTTTGGCCGATAAAACGAAACTCTGCGGCAAAAAGAAACTTTCAAAAGCGATAAACAACCACCTTTACTACGGCCTCCACAGAACCGAAGATGGAGACTGGGTGTTCCGTGAGTGGGCCCCCAGCGCCAACAGAATCTTCATAATCGGAGATTTCAACAACTGGAAACGTACGGCCGCCTGGGAACTGAAACCTGTGGGCAACGGCAACTGGGAGTTGAAGGTTCCCGGCATGTTCCTTCATCACGGAGACCTATATAAACTCTTTGTGGAATGGTCCGGAGGTGCAGGGGAAAGGCTCCCGGCTTATGTAACCAGGGTGATTCAGGACCCGGAGACGAAGATTTTCAGCGCCCAGGTCTGGGAAGCCCCTAAGTACAGGTGGCGTTGCCGTCGTCCCGGCAAAATCGAGGCCCCTTTTATCTATGAATGCCATATAGGCATGAGTTCCGAGGAGGAAAAAGTGGCTTCTTTCGATGAATTCCGTACCGGAGTTCTTCCCCGCGTGCATGAACTGGGATACAACGTGTTGCAGATCATGGCCCTCCAGGAGCATCCATACTACGGATCCTTCGGATATCAGGTTTCCAATTTCTTCGCGCTCTCCTCGCGCTTCGGCACTCCTGAGGAGTTCAAACGGCTGGTAGACGAGGCGCACGGGCTCGGGATTGCGGTCATAATGGATATAGTTCACTCGCATGCGGTGGAAAACGAGGCCGAGGGGCTCAGCAGGCTGGATGGCAGGGACGATCTTTACTTCTACGCCGGCCCGCAGGGACATCATCCCGCCTGGGGCTCGCGCTGTTTCGATTACGGGAAGGATGAGGTGAAATATTTTCTCCTGTCCAACTGCAAATACTGGATGGAGGAATACCATCTGGACGGTTTCCGCTTCGACGGCGTAACCAGCATGCTCTACTGGGACCACGGTCTGGGCAGGGACTTCGGCGATTATTCCCTCTATTTCGACCAGGGAGTGGACGAGAATGCCGTGAGCTATCTGGCCCTTGCCAACCTGCTGATTCACGAGATGAACCCCGACGCCATTACCATAGCCGAGGATATGAGCGGAATGCCCGGACTGGCGGCACCTTTCGAGGCCGGCGGGCAGGGTTTCGACTATCGTATGGCCATGGGTATCGCAGACCACTGGATCAAGTGGATCAAGGAAAAGACGGACTGGGAGTGGTCTATGGGAGAGATGTGGTGGGAACTCACGAACAAGCGTCCGGACGAGAAGACGGTAAGCTATGCAGAGTGCCACGATCAGGCCCTGGTTGGAGACAAAACCATAATTTTCAGACTGATGGACAAGGAGATGTA
>JAGAAU010000196.1 GCA_017615135.1 Bacteroidales bacterium
CGTCCGATTTGTCCACGTCGTGGTCGTGGTTGCCTATCACTGCGTAGTTGGCAACCCCGGCATCCGCCATACCCCTCTTGAACTGAGTCAGCAGGGTAAGGTCGCGGTGCACTATGTCTCCAAGACCTATTCCGTAGACCGGCCTGTCGGTGATAGTAGCACGCAACTCCTTCATATCTCTGTACATATCGTTGCAGCAGTCCAGGGCATGATAGGCTATATTGTCATAACCGGCAGTACGGGCACGCGGCTGCGGATCGGCATAGATAAAAATGCTGAACGTACCGGGATTGGCGATACGGTTCAGGGTAAAATCCACCCCTGAGTACTTACCGTCGCTTTCACGAGTGCAATCCTTAAAGAATTTCCAGAAAACTGGGGTGCCGTCTACGAGCGGAGCAGAACAAGACGAAGGGGTTGAGACAAAGACGTAATCTCTGTCTGAGAGGTCGGAATCCAGATAGTATTTACCGTCCTGGCCGGTTTTGGCACACACATAGCCGTCGGACACAGTAACACCGGCAAGAGCGGCGCCGTCATCAGAAGTGACGGTACCGCTAACGGTATAATGCTCCGGGATTTCAGGCTCCACAGGGCCTGGATCCGGCTTCTCGCCTCCACAGGCTGCAACTGCAGCCAGCATCAAAAGGTAAAAACAGAATTTCCGAATCATAATCCCTCGCGCTGTTATTTTCCGTTCCAGTAAGAGATACCGGAAATGCTTCCCTTGCCGTTGCCGATAACGATTTCTCTGGTATCCACATTACTCTCAGAAATATCTACACCCTGTATGTTTCCGCCGAAACGGCAGTTCTCGACAACGGTGTTGTCTGCTCCCATCCCTACAATACCGCCTGGATATTCAGGCTTATCGGTATTCTCCTTGTTGGACTTGACCGTGCCATAGAAATCACAGCCCTTGACGATAACGGGTTCGTTGCCCCGAATCATACCGAGGATACCTCCTCCACAACCGTAATCGGCACTTCCATAAACTCTGGCGAATATATCACTGAGAGCCCGGCAGTCCTGGATTGTGGCATTTCCGGCCGCACCTACTATGCCTCCGCGGTAAGCCACCTGGTCGTTGGCTCCGTTGCTGAGACGACCGGTACTGTTACAGGAACTGATAGTGGCATTGTAGCAATAGCCCACTATGCCGCCGTCATACCCACGGTAACCGGAAATATTCCTTGTGTTAGTACAGGAGGTGACTGTAAGGGCATACTTCTCAATGGTGGTGCCATAGTTGAATGCCCCAAGGATGCCTCCTACCACGGGAGGGGTATACATTCCCTCGAACACGCCGGTTACCCCGTTATTGTTATAAAGGTGCTCGGAAACATCCGCCTGGTTCATACAGCCGGAGAAACTGGCGTCACCACCATGGACATAACCGGCGATACCGCCGCAGATTTCTCCATAACCATTGGATTTCGCGGAATACTCGCCGCCTTCGTACTTTCCGACCTCTCCCCTGTTGGTGCAGGAGACAAAGCTGGACGGGCCGTTCACATAACCCGCGATACCGCCCATCCAGTTGCGACGGACAGGACAGGTAAGTCCGGTGTTATACTTAACAGCGAGCACGCCCGTGGAAATCAGATTCTCACAGCTTAGTGAAGTAAGCGGATCGTTATCCTCACATCCTCCAATGAAACCGCCTGCGCAAAGGTATTTGGCTGCAGTTGCGTTTGTGGAATAATCTATAGTGATATTACAGCCAGCCTCATAATCCTTGAGGCTCAGCGAGACACCTCCGCTGACAAGACCAACGTACCCGCCGGCGAAGACGCAACTGGCAGTAGAGGAGCGGAATCCGTTTATAAGGATGGCGCCCAGAGAGACGAAACTGTCTTCAGACCTGTCAGCACTGTAGCTGCGGGTGATAATACCATACTGGCCGCCCAACGCCGCAAACTCCGCATTTCCACTCATGGCAATCGTACCCATGAAGGCATTGTCGTCGGCAACGGCACCACTCTCGAACGAACCCTCGATGCCGCCTGCATAAAGAGTGGCAATATTGGAATTGAAGTTTACCGATCCTACCATCTGCGCTCCGGTAATCGTTCCTTCGGAAAGGCCCGCGAGGCCGCCAAGATAGCAGACCGTGGATGAAGCGGCTGAAAAGGCCGGAGACGAAACAGTAACTTTACCTGAAATCTTGGATTTGACGATGCTGGATTTAGCATCAGCCCAACCCACTATACCTCCTACATAGAATGAAGGATTATAACCGGTGGCCGTTCCCGCAAACTCCATATCGCCATCCAGACTGCAAGCGCTGATTGACGTATTCTCAGCCACGGAAACTATGGCTCCAAAGCAGCCCTTGTCTGCATATGCCAGCTTATTGAGCAGAGCACAGCCCTTACCCATGGAAACAGACTTGACTGTGGCATCCTGGCAGTAGTTGAACAGTCCGTTCGCGCCGCGAAGATTCAGAATCGCGTGGCCGCCGCCGTCGAAGCTGCCCTTGAAGGGCTTTTCCGCCGTTCCGATTCCGGCCCAGTCTGTCACTCCGTCCATATCAATATCGCCTTTCATGCAAACGACTCCGTCCGTCTCCCACATGGTTGTAGGAGTTCCGTCCGAAACGGCTTTTGCGAAAGCCTTAAGACCGTCAGCAGTAACCAGTCCGTTCGCAGGAATATAGTCCTGGATGAAATCGGGAAGTTGAACGGTAGTGGCGGAAAGGTCGGAGAGCCGCAGACTTGCGGTGAACTCACGTTCTCCCGAACTGTCGCTCAGATTCTCGGCTATCTTGATGGTAAGGGGCACGATACCGTCCTGAGACTCCCCGACCTCGTAGGTAGCGTACTTTCCGGGAAGCACCACATCGGCAAGAAGGAACTCTGGAACCAGTATGGTAATGGATGACTCGGTGCCAGGCAGCTGTATCTTGCTTCCATTGTAGGCATATTCAGTACCGAACTGGTAAATGTAGATATACTCGGAACTGAATTCGGAAGACAGGGTAATCTTACCAAGCCTGGAGGGCGCTCCATTGGCTGCAACATTAACTTTCAGTGTATTGTTATCAAAATCTCCGTTGGCAACGGGCTCCTCGCGGGTAACAGTCAGAAAATCGTCCGCGCTCAGGCTCCAGGCCGCACCCTTGAGCGTAGTAACGTTCAGGGACAGCTCTTCCCCACTTTTTTCGGAGATGAAATACGGCTGGGATATGATAAAATCGGCAGCCCTCTGGGTTACATGCAACTGAAAGCCACGGTATTCGCCGGCCACGAAGGTAAGAACAGCATTTTCCCTGGGTTCAAACCCGTCGTTTGCAGTAATCTTCACTACAGCCTTGCCGGGGCCCTTGCCAGAAGCGGAAATCACCTGGCACCAGTCTTTATTGGACACCAGATTCCATATCAGGTTGGCATCGTTTACTGCAACGTCTATGGTCTTAATGCCTGCAGAGTGGCCAAATGTCAGCGCTTCCACCGCTTCGCCATCTACAGAGTACGAAACTTCTATGTCCGTAACCGTACGTGAGTCCAGGATTTCCTTGTCGGACGGCTGCACCTGCACGCAGGAAGGCAGAAAGAACAGGGAAAGGACTGCAATGGTATATATTGTTGAATGTTTCATGGTCGTAAAGTTCTATTGTCTTCCAAGTAACCTGGTATTGAAGCTCTCTTCGGTAGCAGCCCACCACACATCCGTCTGAATGTTGTTGGTGCCGCCCAGCCAACCGTTCACGGCCTCCTGATAATATTCGGGGTTGCGGTAAGGTTCATCGGAAGGATAACGCAGCCTTGTAGGAAGGATATGGTCGTTGCCGGCAGCAGGGCCGTCGGTACGCAGCAGAGGATAACCGGTGCGTCGGTAATCGCACCAGGATTCTATGCCGATGAAGAAAGTGGAGAGCCACTTCTGGGTCAGCACGGCTTCCAGTGCATTGTCGGTATTGAGCGTGCTGCCGCTATAGAGTTCACCGTTAACCACATGGTTCAGGTACTCGACCACCTCGTCGGAATCGGCGGTCACATAGGGATTCCACTCCATGATGCTCTCCGTAACAGCCTCCTTGAAAAGAGACAGGTAGGCCCCAAAGCTGGACAGCGCGCCGATCCATCCGCGTACCCCCGCTTCAGCGAATATGAACATAAGTTCCGAATACTGCATCAGAGGATAATACGGGGCATTCTTAAGGTCATATACCTTTCCGGTAATGGCGCTGGGCTCATCATTGCCGTTGGCATCCTTTCCGCGAACCATGCGTCCGATAACCGAATTATCACTGTTGGAACGGTGCGTAGGAGAAGCCAGGAACCTGGTGACGTCGGAGCCGGTAAGATGGTTGGGCATTCCATGAATCTTACGCCACCAGCAGTCGTAACGGGGATCTTCCCGGTGTCCGCCTGAGTTGGACAGTACGGATTCATAATAGGTAATGCCGAACTCGTCGACCCCTTTCTTTGTAGAAAGCATCCTGCGGGTTAGTACGTCGCACACTGCCACCGTATTCCAGATACCGGAAGTAGTGCTGAAGAAAGGCGTATGCTCCGTCTCGTTCTGGTCGCTGAAAGGTATGAGCGGGCGGTCGTCCCGGGAACGCATCATAGGATACTCTCCTCCTCCGCTGGTAAAGCAGCTGTACATTTCGGAAAGTTTATTGGCTATGTTCACAGACTCCCACTGATCGTCGTCGAGCTGCAGAACTCCGCCATCTTCCTCCATAACCTTCATTCCTATACGCATGAGCACGCGCGCATAGAGAGAATTGCCGAAACGGCGCCATTTCTCATAATTGCCATCAAAAGTCTTATCGCAGATGGAATTGAAAGCGATAGTTTTATCCTCCTTGGCAAGCAGGGAGTTGGCCGTTTCGAGCATACAGATGACAGACTTGTAAATCTCCTTCTGGCTGTCGTAGCGCGTGGTATAGTTGCCCTCGTCGTCCCTGAGTGAGAGAAGGCCTGCTTCCTTGAAGGGAATATCGCCGTAAGTGTCGGTCAACTGAGTGATGATGAACGAGCGAAGAATCAGGGCCACGGCCATTATCTTATCATTTTTTTCAGCCACAGCCTGAGTATACATTGCCATGGCGTTCCCATACTGCGGATAAAGCCCTGTCCAGACATCGTCGGAAGTACCCTCGGGGATATTGTAATTACCTATTACCCTGGAGCTTACCTCCGAGCTGGTAGAGACCGCATACTGAGACAGGAAGACTGTAGTGCCCCTGAACACGCTGATCAGGTTATACTGGGTATTGAACATTATGGGATGCACATAAGACTCGGCCGGAGCAGATTCAAGCGCATAGGGGTTCTTGCTCATTTCGTCGAACTTTGAGCAGGAAACGGAGCCAAGTACAAGTGCTGTCGCAAATATCGCGTAGATTTTCATTGTCTTTTTCATAGCAGGGCCCTCCTTTAGAATGTAAGACTTATAGATGCGCCGAACTGTGCCGAGGAAGGCATCTGTAGTATTTCAAAGCCGGGGATGACGGCGCTGCCGCGCATTGTCACGCCCTCAGGGTCGAATCCGGGGAACTCAGACCAGCACCATACATTGTTCGCATAGGCTGAAATGCTGGCACCGCTGAGCACCTTGGTTTTGGCGAGCAGCTTACGGGGAAGGGAATATTCAAAACGCACCTCACGCAATTTCAGGAACTGGGTGCTTACGAAGTTGGCTTCACCGTTGGTCTGCTCGTACTTGTTATGATAATAGGTGGAAATGTCTGCGGCATCTATCGCAGAGGTGTTCACCACATAGTTCCCGTCCGGAGTCACACGCACACCGACCGGGACCAGACCGCCCTCGCGGCCGTCAACCGTGGCGATACCTTTTCCGCGGTAGTTCAGCACCCAGTTGGTATAAGAATAGACATGGCCGCCCATCTGGCCGTCGAAGCCGATGTAGAAGCTCAGGTCCTTCCATTTGAGGGTGGTATTGAAGCCGCCCTTCCAATCCGGAGCGCATTCTCCTAGGTACTGGAGATCCGTGCCGGTCTGATAGAGATTCTGTGAGTCGAGCACCGGCAGTCCGGACACATCCACCATCTTTCCGTCTGCGGAAATTGCAGTGGAACCTTCCGGAGCGCGCACATAACCCTTGCCGTACATGGAAGTAAGGCTGCCTCCCTCGTATGCAATCATGTATGCATGAGTGGAGTAGGAAGCGATAATCCAGGAATCTATGCCCTCACCGAGCGATACCACGGTGTTGCGGTTCATGGTATAGTTGAGCCCGACCTTCCACTGCAGGTCCCTGGTCTTAACCAGCGTACCGGTGGCCGAGAGTTCCACTCCCCTATTGCGGATGGAACCTGCGTTCACATACATGTAGTTGACACCGTTGGCATAGGAAACCGGCATTCTGGAAATCAGGTCCTTGGTAACAGCGTCGTAGTAGGCGGCATCGAGTGTAAAGCGGTTCTTGAACATGCGGAGTTCCAGACCGACCTCCCAGGAAGAGACTATTTCCG
The DNA here is from genome assembly GCA_017615135.1 of Bacteroidales bacterium. Classification (GTDB taxonomy): domain Bacteria; phylum Bacteroidota; class Bacteroidia; order Bacteroidales; family UBA932; genus Cryptobacteroides. Next base: position 6,449 of record JAGAAU010000196.1, read on the forward strand.
GACGAAGGTTGGTATTAACCCTTGTACTGGGGATGGCCACCGTTCCGGGGAAGCCCGTACCCTGCAGATAGTTGGAAACGCGGTAAGGGGCGGTATCGTTACCTACCTGAGCCCAGGATGCACGAATCTTCATCAGGTTCACTAGACCGTTGGTGCGGCCGAACTCGAAGAGGTCGTTCAGGGAAATACTTCCGGACACGGAAGGATAGAAGAACGAACGGTTGGATGCAGGCAGGGTACTGGACCAGTCGTTACGGCCTGTTACATCCAGGAAAATGGCATTCTTCCATGAAAGCGAAAGGAGTCCGTAAAGGGAATTGGTCTGCCGCACATAGGAAGAATTGGAGGTTTTGGGCTCATAGGCAGTGTTAATCAGCGAGTAAACCCCAGGAATATTCAGGGTGCTGGCGTTCTGCGTATGGGTTGATGAACTGCGCCAAAGGATGCTGCCGCCCAGGTTGCCGGTAAACTCGAAGTCTGAGCCGAAGCGGGTATTGTACTTGAGGAGGAAATCTCCGGTATACTGCTTGGTGTTTATGGTCTGTTCGTTGTATGAGCCTTTGGGATTGGTCTGGGCAGATGTGGGAACCCTCTGCGTACGGAAATCTCCGATAATGTCCAAACCGCCGCGGACCATAAGGGTAAGGCCCTTGGCAAGATCCGCGTTAAAGACTACGTTGCCGTAAACGCGGTCCCGTTTCTGGTTGCTGATTCCCTGATAAGCAAGGAAGTAGGCGTTGTTCTTGCCGCCGGTAAGGGAGGCGTCCTGCAGAGAATTCTTCTCATCTTTCCAGTAATTCTTGGCCCAGGACATATCGACATTGGGTGCATAGCACCAGAGGCTGTACATGATGGCCGTGGAACCGTATCCGGAAGAAACGGGGATGTTGTCCTTGCGGGTATTGCGGTAGTTTATGGAAGTCTCCATCTTCAGCCACTTGGCAAGACGGCTGGTAGTACGAACCGCCAGGAAGTTAGTCATACTCGGAGAATTGGGGACGATTCCGGAGCCGCTGTTGTTGGTAAAGCTCACGCGGACGCTGTTGTCCTTCCCTATCTTGCCGGACATCACCAGGGAGTTGGAGAAGGTGAGCCCTGTTTCAAAGTAATCCTGGAACCAGTTGCCGTAGCTGATGAAGGGAGTCTCCGTACGCACGAAGTCGCCATACTGGTTGATAGTGCCACCGATTCCCTTCTGCTCATTATAGTACTGGTAGTAAGGAGTGCCGTCCATCTTCGGACCCCAGGACTCCATATTGGCGGTAGAAACATAGTCCGGACGAGGATTAAGACCGGCCACTGCTTCTCCTTCACCGGAAACCATATAATAATAGTAGTCCAAACCGGCGCTTCCCTGACCGTAAGTGTATTGCAGATCCGGCGAGGAAATCACCCTGTCTGCGGCAAAACTGGACTTGAAGTTCACGCTGAACACCGCATCCTGGCTCTCCGCATTCTTTGTGGTGATGATGATGGCGCCGTTGGCCGCCTGCGAACCATAAAGCGCGGTAGCCGCAGCACCCTTCAGCACGGTAACGTTCTCGATATTGTTCGGATCGATATCCGAGAGTCCGTTGCCATAGTCTATGGCATAGATACTGCCCTCACCTGAATTGGAGGCAGTGGCGGAGTTGTACATGGGAACGCCGTCCACAACAAACAGGGCGGTGTTGTTTTCGAGGTCGGCGGAAGACTCACCTCGGACGGTAACACGCATGGAACCGTCCGGACTGCTGCTGCGGTCTATGTTCAGACCGGCCACCTGACCGGACATACCGTTGAGCCAGTTCCCTGTTGTGGCGCTGCTGACGAACATGTCTCCCTCAACCTTCTGGGCGGAATAACCGATTGACTTTTCATCCCTCTTGATACCGAGGGCCGTTACAACCGCGGTCTGGAGCACCTCCGCCTCGTCTTTGAGCACCACCCTTTTGAGCTGGGCGGACGAGGCCTTGAGTGTCTGGTTTTCGTAGCCCAGACAGGCGAACTGAATTTCGTCGTCCGGTGCAGCCTGGATGGAGAACGATCCGTTATCGTTGGTAATGGATCCTCCGGAAACAGCACCGGTCACAAACACAGCCACACCGGGGAGCGGTTCTCCTTTGCTGTCTACCACCACACCGGTCCAGATCTTCTTCGCAGAATTCTGCGCAAAAGCGGGCTGAACTGCCGGGATAAGCAGAACAAGCATCAGTAATACCAGAATTTTTTTCATATTGGTTATAGTTGTTAGTGTTACTTGGAGTTGCAAATTACAAATCCGGCACATCCAGAACGGCATCGGCATATTTGCCTACAGCCTCGCGATGGGTTATGCAGATTATTGTCTTTTTTCCGCTGAAGCGGGTGTAAATACGTTCCAGAAGCGTCATCTCGGTGGCAGCATCCAGGGCGGAAGTGGCTTCATCCAGCACCAGGATTCCACCGGGCCGCAGAAGCCCCCTTGCGATGGCTATCCGTTGAGCCTGGCCTTCGCTGAGCCCACCGCCCACCTCCATACAGACGGTATCAAGCCCGTCCGGGAGGTCGAACACGAAATCTGCGACTGCGAGATGCAGCACCTCCTTCATCTGTTCTTCCGTAGCGTCAGGGGCTGCCAGTAAAAGGTTCTGCCGTATGGTTCCGCTCATCAGTGTATTCCCCTGAGGCACGTACATGAAATTGCAGCGCATAGCCACTCCTGCCGGATATTCTTCCGCTCCGGAATAGATGCTTACACTGCCCGATACAGGTTTCACCAGCCCGAGGATCAGCCGCGCGAGCGTACTCTTGCCGGCACCGGTAGGTCCGGTTATCGCAGTGAGGGTACCGGGAGCGAAGTTGAAATCCATACCGGAAATAACGTCTTTGGTTTTTCCGGGATAGGTATAGGTAAGGTTCCGCACACGCACTCCGGGGGCACCTTCGAGTTTGATATCGGCCGCTTCTTCCTCCTGAGGCAATTCCTCAAGCTCCATAAGCCTCTCCTCTGAAGAAAGGGCCCTGATGAAGGCAGGGATATGACGGGTAATGTCCACTACCGGCCTCTGCACCCTGTTCACCAGCTGCAGGAACGCAACCATAAGACCATAGGTGACGGTACCGTCCCTGAGTCCGAACACACCCCAGAGGAAGGCCACGGCATAGCCAGTGGCAAAACCGGTATTCATGACGGCGCGGGAGATAGTGGAATAGCCCAGACGCCGCATAGTCTTCTTCTTCACATCCTTCTGCAAAAGTCCGAGCCTGCGCAGCACGTTCGCGGTGCCGCCGAGCACGCGCACTATCATCCGGTGCTGGATATTCTCCTGCATATAGCCCTGCACAGCGCTGTCTCCCGCCCTGATTTCGTTGGTGATACTGCGCATCCTGCGGAAGAGGAGCCGGCTGCCAAGAACAGCTACAGGCATGATTATCAAGAGGATAAATGCCAATTGCGGGGCCAGGACTGCCAGAAAGACCGTAGCTGCAATCAGTTGAACGAGCGTAACCGCCAGTTCAGTGAAATTACTGCAGACGAAATCTACGCAGACGCGGATGTCTTCCTCCAGCCTGTTGATGGTATCGCCGCTGTGAAATTTCTCCCTCCCCTGCCAGGTACTGCGCATAACGCTGGCGAATACCACCTCCCTCATCTTGTTCTGGGTGTCGATGGTAACGAAGCCGCGCAGATAATTCTCAGACAGACGGCAGAGTATCTCGAAGAACATCACCCCTACGAGAAGCAGCACGGCAGCGATGAAATTTCCTTCAACCTGCGAGGTGGCAAGGTCTATCACGTGCTTGGACAGCCACACATAGGCAAGTGCGGCAGTTACCTGAACTATTCCGATGAGAATAATGCCCGTGATTTTCCACTTGACGGGACGCATAAGCCCCGCAAGCCCCCTTACACAGCTGCGGAAATCTTTCATCAGTGGATTATTCGGTAACTATTCCCGCCTCAATCCACTTCTTTGCTATAGCCTCGGAATCGGGCAAAGCCCTGTCCATCCCTACATCATAACGCTGTACAAGCAAATCTGCAAGCATCTGCACGTCGAACTCCTTGCCCTCAACCTCGCGCCAGAGATATGCGGCGCTCTCATTGAGGGAAATCATCTTATTGAAATTCACGTGTTCAATGCCCTCTCCGGTTACTATAAACTCGGCTCCGAGAGGACGAAGCCTGAATCCTTCAACGGTTTTCATAATATTATCCTTCTGTATATTGCCAAAAAAACTCTTCTAACTATCGCGGGCAAGCCCCTCCAGAAACGCGAAATTCGGCCGAAACCGTGCGAGAGCACCTCTATCTCCTTTCCAGAGGGCCGAATAATCTTAACCACAGTGCCCCGGATATCCTGCACGGTGCATTCTTCAGTACCATAGAGGTTTCCGTCGCCTTTCAGGGTAACGTTGTCGCCTTCTATACGGATAATCCTGTGCAGCACATACCTTTTGGAGGGCAGGTAGGCAAGCGCAATGTCGCCGACCATCGCATCGGGAAACTTCTTCAGAGTCACACTGTCTACATCCGTGTGAATAAACGGCATCATACTGGCTCCCTTGGTGGAAATGGTCACCAGACGGCCTTCGTCCAGCAGGCGGCTCACCTCCCCCAGAATCTCCGAATTGGGGACCAGAATTTTCTTTACCTCATCCATACGCTCAGTCTTTGGGATTCAGAACCTCTGAGGAACAGACTATCGCGGCCTCATCGTCCGGCCGGCAATCCAGCACATAGCAGGGACTGTTCACAGCCACCTTCTCAAGAGAGGCATGGAGCCCGTCCGCCATCGAGCTGTCTGTCTTAAGCCCGGACACCGACGAATACAGCATCACATAGGCCTCGAACAGAGACAGTCTGGTAATTTTATTCTCCGGGCTGCGGCGTATCTGCACAAAGGCTCCCGCCAGGGCGTCGTCATTCTTGTAACAGGGCGTTTTGCCGCTCCAGGGAGAGCCGTACACCCGCACCTCGCCGCTGTCGGGATTAATCCGTACTATGGGGTTATCGTCGTTCAGCAGTTCACTGCCGGGAACGTTCTTGAGCCAGAGGCTGCTGTGGGTACTCTTTCCGGTGCCGCTCTTTGCCAGGAACAGATAGGCCCTACCGTCTTTCTTGATTACGGACGCGTGCATTTCCAGGGTAAGCATGCCGGCGGTGCGGAATGCGAACAGCAGCATCAGGGAGTTGTTTATTGCAAAAACAGCTGCGCGGGCAGAGTGAGCTATCATATACAGCCGCCCCTCAGTGAAATCCTCGTTTGCAAGCAGTACCGCCACAGTCTTTACGCGGGCGTCCGGGGACATTTCGAAATACCAGCCCCCACCGTTTGTACGCCAGAGACGGATAACGGTCTGCCCGTCTTCGGTTGGAGCGTCGTAAACCTTCTCCGCAGGGGCCTCCGAGAGCTCGTCAGTCAGACTCAGAGAAAAGGCCGGAGCATCACAACGCGGAACAGAGAAACCGTCGTACTGGGAGAGCATTTCCCGCCAGGGACATCCGTCCGGAAGGGTAAGATTGAAAATATGTCCGGCTACCTTAAAAGATTCAGTCATTTGGCAAAGATAATCAAAAATATTTTAACTATCTTTGCCTGTCGTATGATTTTTAAACGCGCTGCCCGGACGGGTCCGGAAGATTCTCTTCCGGCAAGGCGCTGAAAACACATCGGATATACAGCAAAATGGAAGGTAAACTCAGTTACAATACCGGGAAGGAACGGATAAGACTGCCGGAATACGGAAGGTACATAATGGAGATGGCGGAAGGCCTGAGGGAGATTGAAGACCGCGAACTTCGTTCGAGACAGGCGGCGGCCATAGTCAAGTCCATGGAAATACTCAATCCCCAGGTGCACAGCCAGGATAATTTCGAGCATAAACTCTGGGACCATCTGTACATGATTGCAGGCACAGACCTCGACATAGATTCTCCCTGGCCGGCACCGGTGGAGGCTCAGTTTACCACCCGCCCCGTACCTCTGCCCATGAAGGACAGCCGAATCCGCGCGAGGCATTACGGCCGCAATATAGAAAGGATCATAGACCTGCTGTGCGAAGAACCGGACGGCGAGGTCAAAACCGCCATGATACGCTCCCTTGCCGTCTACATGAGGCAGCAGTACCTCATCTGGAACAAAGACAACGTAGACGACAGCACCATATTCAGCGATATAGAAAAGCTTTCCGGCTACAAACTGAAAGTTCCGGAAGGCATCTCCCTGGAAAAGATCTCCCAGGATGCGAATTTCTCCCGCCCCGGCATGAGCATCAACCTCGGCTACGGCGGAAATTCCAAAAACCGTAACAACCAGCGTAAAAACTTTAAGGGCCGCAAGAAATGAATCTGTTTCCAAAAAGCTGGGACGAAGAAAAACGCGAGGCCGCAAAGCGCATCACAGGGTTTTGCCTCGCCATTATCACACTTTTCTTCCTGATCGCATCATTCTCCTATCTCTTCACCTGGAAGCAGGACATGAGCCTTATGGACAGCCAGTCCATGATGACCGGGTCCAAGGCAGTGCACAATGCCGCCGGAAAACTGGGATACCTTTTCTCCTATTTCTTCATCGGCAAGCTGTTCGGGCTGGGCAGTCTTCTCATGCTGCTCATTCCCGCAGCCCTCTCCCTGCGTCTGCTGGCCGGCAAATGGAATCCTTCCCTTCTTAAAACCACCGTCCTGAGCATTGCAGGGGCGTTTGTGGCAGGAATGGGCCTCTCTTTCATCGGCAAGGCTTTCAGGCTGGAGCACAGCTTCGGATGGGGGCTCGGCGGACAATGCGGCGCCGTGTGTACCGGCTGGTTCACCAATCTCGCCGGCACCATTATCTGTATCGCCTTGATTGTGCTGATGGCCGGAGCTCTGCTGTTCTTCTGCAGCGACCGCTTCAATTCCTGGCTGGCATCTATCGGCAAACACGCGGAAGCGAGCGAAGAGCAGGAAGAGCGGGAAAACCGTAAGGAGTTGCGCGAGCAGCGCCGTCAGGCCAGACGGGAAGCCAGGGCTGCCGCCGCTGCCGAAAAGGCGGCCAGAAAGGCGGAGGAAGCCGTAGAGGCCGAAGAGGAGCCTGTACCCATAGCAGCGGAACCGGAGCCCGAACCCATCCCGGTGCGAACCGCAGAAAAACCCGCAGCAGAAGCGGCCGAAGGCAGTTTCGAAATAGTCAAGAGCGACGACCTGGAGAAAGAGGTAAAGGAGCCGCTCAAACCCATAGACAACCGTATGGACCCGCCCGACGGTCTGCCGAAGTACAAATTCCCTTCGCTGGACCTGCTCGAGAATTACAAGTCCGACAACAGGGACGTAACCAACGAGGAACTGAACCGCAACAACAACCGCATCCGCACTGCGCTTGCCAACTATAAGATTCAGATTTCCGACGTAAAGGCGATAGTGGGCCCCACCGTAACACTCTACAAGGTATACCCGGCTCCGGGCGTGAGGATCGCCGACATCAAGAAGCTCCAGGACGACATAGCCATGTCTCTCAGCGCCAAGGGCGTACGCGTTATCGCTCTGGCCGATTCCGTGGGCATAGAAGTGGCCAACGACCATGCAGTTACCGTGCCCCTGAAGCAGATGCTGAACGACGACGCCTACCGCAAGACCAAGGCGGAACTGCCCGTGGCGATAGGCTACACCATCACCCAGAAAGTTAAAGTGTTCGACCTTGCCGACGCACCCCACCTCCTGATTGCAGGTGCCACCAAGCAGGGTAAATCTGTCGGCCTGAACGTTCTGGTAGCCTCCCTGCTGTACAGCAAGCATCCCTCAGAGCTGAAATTCGTCTTCATAGACCCGAAGATGGTTGAATTCTCGTCTTACGGCTCCCTGCTCCACCATTATCTGGCGGTAATGCCGCAGAATTCGGAGAAGGAAGAGGTGGACAAGGCCATAGTCAAGAGTCCGAAGGACGCGGAGAAAGTGCTCCGTTCCCTCTGCACGGAAATGGACCAGCGCTACTCCCTGCTCAGCCAGGCAGGAGTGAACAAAATCAGCCTGTACAACGAAAAGTACAAGGAACACCACCTCCGCCCGGACCAGGGGCACCGCTTCCTACCCTATCTGGTAGTGGTTGTGGATGAGTTTGCAGACCTTACCATGTCTGCCGGCGGCTCCCAGGAATCCAGGGCGGCCAGCCGCAGCATAGTCAACTCCATCATCCGCCTGGCACAGAAAGGCCGCGCCGCCGGTCTGCACGTGATTCTGGCAACCCAGCGCCCTTCAGTAGACGTCATTTCCGGGCAGATCAAAGCCAACTTCCCTCTCAGGATTGCGTTCCGCGTAGCCGCCAGGGTAGACTCCATGACTATTCTCGACGCTCCAGGCGCAGAGAAACTGATAGGCCGCGGAGATATGCTCCTCTCTGCCGGAATAGACAGCGAGCGCCTGCAGTGCGCATTCATCAGCGGAGAAGAAACAGACCGGATTACCAGTTTCATCGAGGAACAGTCCGGGTACGGCCGCAGTTACAACACCCCCTATTACCTGCCGGACGTGAGCGAAGGCAGCGGAGAAGCGGGCGGAGCTTCCATCGACATGCGCGAACTGGATGAGCGCTTCGAAGAGGCTGCGAAACTGATTGTAACCACCCAGAGAGGATCTACTTCAGACCTCCAGCGCAAGCTTGGCATGGGTTATGCAAAAGCAGGAAGAGTGATGGACCAGCTGGAAGCCGCGGGGATAGTGGGGCCACAGGACGGTTCCAAGCCCAGGCAGGTGCTGGTTGCAGACCTTGAATCGCTTCAAACCATACTCGATGCTTACAGACACTGATATCCGCAGACACAGCGCCATCATCGCGACGGTGCTGCTGGCGGTTTTTTCCATCTCCACCTACGCACAGGACAGCACGCTGATTGCGCGGCTTCATGCCTTGCTGTCCTCCGGCAACAGAATCAGTGCGACATACTGCTTCGACATAGACGGCACTATACCGATGAACGGCCTGGGAACCGTGGTGGTACAGGGCAGGTGTTTCAGGCTCGATTCGGGCAAACTGCAGATTCTCGGCAACGGAGAGAGCATCTATACCATGGATGCCGGGGCAAAAGAGCTTTATATCGAATCTGCCGCAGAGAGCAATTCCAGGCTGGCGAATCCGGAGCAGTTCATTGGCGGAATGCGCGAGCTGAAGATGGAAGGCACAAGCGTAAGCGGCTCCGTTGAGGCGAAAGAAGGCCAGAAGACCTCCGTAGTGCATTTCAACCTGGAAGGAGTGCAGGTTTCAGCCCCTTCCGCAGACTCTGCAGAATTCACACCTCAATTGGAAGAACTTGAAAAAGAGGGCTGGGTAATTACCGATTTGCGCTGAAAGCCCGGCGGGCGAATTCCCACAAAACCACACCAAGAGCCACCGACACGTTCATAGAGTGTTTGGTGCCGCGCTGCGGTATTTCCACGCAGAAATCGCACTCGTCCACCACTTCCTGGGCCACTCCGTCCACCTCATTCCCGAACACCAGCGCATAGCGGGCTTCCTTAGACGGAATGAAGTTGTTGAGTTTGACAGAATTCCCCGTCTGTTCCGCAGCCACCGGAATATAACCCTGCCCGCGGAGCTCCCTTATCAGGGCAAGAGTATCTGGACGATGCTCCCAGGGAACGCTGAATTCCGCCCCAAGCGCCGACTTGTGGATTTCAGCCGAGGGAGGTTGGGCGCAGATGCCGCAAAGCCAGATTTTGTCTGCCTTGAAGGCGTCTGCAGTACGGAAGGCCGACCCGACGTTATGGGCGCTGCGTATATTGTCCAGCACCAGTACTATCCCCGACGGCGGCAACGCTTTATACTGGTCCGCATCTATGCGTCCCATTTCGGCTCCTGTAAGTTTACGGTCTGACATTGTTTCTTGTTTCTATCCACCTTGCAACAAACTCTGCACGGCGCCGCAGAAGATTGTAATTCAGGCTTTTAGGCGTATCCGAGGTTTTATTGGTATTTGCGGTGATTCCGGATGTAAACATCAGAGCGGGAATACCCGCAGCGATGAAAGGCGCCTGATCGCTCGCCTTCTTATAGAACAGCTCCGTAAACACTTTGCTGCCGTAGTAATCGAAATACAGCCTCAGAGAGAGCTGTGTTGCCATGTTGATCATGGCTTCGTGCCAGCGGGCAGGGGCTCCAAGCACTATCATATAGTCTTTTACCACGCGGCTCACTGGCGCAAGGTCGCTGCCGATAGTATCCAGGTTCAGCACCAGTTCCGGGATGATTGCAGTCTGAGCCAGAAATGCATCGGCACCGGACAGGGAATCGGTATGGCCGTCGAGTGCCGCGAATATTATACCGTATTCGCAGCGTGGAGCTTTAGCCAACCGGTCTGCCATGTACAGCATGGCCGCTACCCCGGAGGCATTCGCATCTGCTCCGCCATAGACTTTGCCGTCCAGGGTACCAAGCCCGTCGTACCAGGCCGACACCAGGATATACTTGCGGCTTTTCCCTGGCAGAATACCTATCACATTGCGGCCAATGCCCTTTTTCGACTGAAAACAATGATACCAGTTCTGCCCCATGGGAAGCAGGCCGGAATGTTCGAAATTCTGCGCGATGAAACAGGATGCCTGCACCGTACCGCCGCTGCCGAACGCCCTTCCTCCAAACTCGTCGGAAGCAAGGACTTCCACTGTTTCCCGCAGGAAACGCTCCACTTCGGCAGAATCCTGCGCCATTGCCGGGCGCAAGGAGCAAACTAATGCCAAAATGCAGGAAAAAGCTGTTCGACGCGACAAAAATTTCACAATAATGCTGATTACACTGCAAAAATAGACAAAAATTGTTATATTTGCAGTCCAAAAAATCACGGGACCTTAGCTCAGTCGGTTCAGAGCGCTTGCTTCACACGCAAGAGGTCGGCAGTTCGAATCTGCCAGGTCCCACTCCCCCGGCTCTCCGCCGGGGTATTTTTTTTTAGATTTCTTTGCGCCAGCGGGCGAGGGGGATGCCAAGCTGGCCGCGGTATTTGGCGATAGTGCGACGTGCGACCTTGTAGCCTTTGTCGGCCATGGCATCTACCAGCTGTTCGTCGGTGAGGGGTTTTTTCTTGTCTTCTGCGGCGATGCACTCCTGCAGGGCCTTTTTCAGCTCGCGGGTAGAAACTTCCTCTCCATCGCTGTTCTCCATACCTTCGGAGAAGAAATATTTAAGTGGAATAATCCCGAAGTGGGTCTCGATGTATTTACTGTTAACTACCCTGGAAACGGTGGAGATATCGAAGCCCGTCTTCTCCGCTATATCTTTGAGGACCATCGGCTTGAGCTCGCTGTCGTCGCCGTCCCGGAAGTAATCGTACTGATAGTCCAGGATGGCCTGCATGGTTTTCTGGAGGGTGTTATGCCGTTGCTTGACGGCCTCTACGAACCATTTGGCGGAATCCAGTTTCTTCTTTACGAATGTGACGGCTTCCTTCTGAGCGCGTTCGGAGCCGCTTTTGGAATCCATCAGCATTTGAGCGTATTTCTTATTCACGCGCAGCTGCGGAATAGAGAATCGCGGCATGTCGAAGGAGAAACGGCCGTCTTCGCCCTCGGTCAGAACAAAATCGGGCACTATCTGCTGCGTACGGTCTTCGTATCCGCCGGAACTCTGCCCTCCGGGAGAAGGGTTAAGGTGCAGGATTTTCGCGGTTGCCGCTTTCAACCTTTCCTCGCTGAGCGAGAGTCTGGACATTATTTTTGCGAAATGCTTGTTAGAGAAGTCGTTATAGCACTGGTCAAGGATTCTTTCCGCATCCTCGACCGCCTGCGAGCGTTTCTTGGCCCGCAGTTGCAGCAGCAGACATTCCCGCAGGTCCCTTGCGCCGGTTCCGGGAGGGTCGAAGCTCTGAACCAGTTTCAGCATGCTCTCTACCTCCTCTTCCGTGGTGTTGATTCCCGCTCTGAATGCAAGGTCGTCCGTGAGTGTGGGGATGTCTCGGCGGAGATATCCGTCATCGTCCAGGCTACCGATAATAAACTGTGCAATCTGCCTCTGGCGCTCGTCCAGCTCGCAATAGCCCAACTGGTCCGACAGGCTCTGGCTGAAACTTTCGTGAACGGAAAAAGTGTTGTATTCAGGCATCGGATCCTTGCCCCAGTTGTTCACTTTCAGCTTATAGGGCGCGATGGAATCATCTTCCTTCAGAGCATCGAGCGACACCTCCGTGCGTTCTTCCTCACTCTCTGGGTCTGGGGTGTCGTCAAGAACTGGGTTCTGCTCCAACTCGGCACGAATCCTCTGCTCCAGTTCCTGGCCCGTCAGCTCTATAAGCTTTATGGTCTGAATCTGAAGCGGATTCAGTTTCTGTTGCTGTTTGAGTTCCAGCCCCTGTCCTATGCTGCCCATTTAAGGTTCGCTTTGTTCCTCCGTCTCCACCTTTGCTGCGGCAGCTGCTGCCGCGGCCGCTGCAATCTCTTCCTGTAACTCCGGATAACGGAATCTTTCACTCACTATGAATCCGGAGCCGAGCCGCCTGCGTATCCTGGCAAGGTCTCTGGCGGCATCAGCCTTGGTGCGGTAATAACCCGCGGTAACCTTATAGCTGGAATTGGAATAGCTGCGTTCTGCGCTTATACCGGGGAATTCATGCTGGAAGCTCCTGAGCGCTATCTCGGACTCATAATCGGAATTCTTGCCGTTGCCGGAATAAATTCTGATCCTGAATCCGTTCACCATTTTGTCCGGGTTGGATGCAATGGTCTCGCGATAGGCCTCCCGAACCGCTCCGGTCTGGGAAAGATGAACGCCGGTGCCGATGAACAGTTCTTCCTGTGCCGCCGCCCTTCCGGACAGGAAAAGCATCAGCGCAGCTCCAATGGTAAATATTCTTCCAAGAACGGTCATTTCAGCTTTTAAAACAGTTTGATGGCTTCTTCCAGAGGAATGTTCTTATACTCTATATCTTTTTTGAAACCGCTTTTTGTGGAAACGGTTGCATTGATATCTATGGTATATTCAGAAAGCCCCGAGGTTCCTATGGTACCCAGAAAAGACAGGGTTGTCAGCCCCGGTGCAAGTTCTCCCCTCAGCGGCACCCTGTATTCCTTGGTGCTGCGGCCCTCAACGAACAGGTCTGATGCGCTGACTACAAGGAAATCCTTATCCTTATGCTTTATATGGCCGCTTGCATTTTTCAGGATGAAATCGGGGGCGGGATTGTCTACGGTAAGGTTCACCACTCCGTCCATAGTCCGGATTCCCGTAGCGGAAATGGAACTGAGGCTGCATGAAGTAACCCTTATTTCATTCCAAATGTTCGCACAGGAC
>JAGAAU010000019.1 GCA_017615135.1 Bacteroidales bacterium
CATCGTCAAATGGCTCATCAACAATGAGTACAAGCTGGATGTGGAGCTCTTTGCACCGAAGGTACCTTACCGCGAGACCATCACCAAGGTAGCAACCGCACAGTACCGTCATAAGAAGCAGTCCGGTGGCGCCGGACAGTTCGGTGAAGTCCACCTGCTGGTCTGCCCTGCTGAAGGCGAGCTTAACACCAAGTTTAAAATCGACGGCAAAGACACTCAGCTGAACATCAAGACCCAGGATATTTCCGAGCTCGAATGGGGCGGCAAACTGGAATTCTACAACTGTGTTGTCGGTGGCGCCATCGACCTTGGCTTCATGCCCGCTATCCTCAAGGGTATCAAGGAGAAGATGACCGAAGGCCCTCTTACCGGTTCCTACGCCCGCGATATCCGCGTATTTGTGTACGACGGAAAGATGCACCCGGTGGATTCCAAGGAAATCGCCTTCATTATTGCAGGACGCAACGCCTTCAAGGAGGCCTTCCGCAACGCAGGTCCGAAGATTCTGGAGCCTATCTACAATGTTGAGGTTATGACTCCGGCCGAGTATCAGGGTGCCTGTATGTCAGACCTTCAGAACCGTCGCGGTATCCTTGGCGATATGGGCGCAGACAAGGGCTTCGCAATCCTCAAGGCTCGCGTTCCCCTCGCAGAACTCTATCGTTATTCCACTACGCTGAGTTCCCTCACCGCCGGTTCCGCAACCTTCTCCATGGAGTTTGCAGACTACCAGCCCGTTCCCGCAGACGTACAGACGAAACTCCTCGCCGAGTACGCCGCCCAGGAGCAGGACGAGGACTAATCCCCTCTTCACACGACATCACAACCCCCGGATCTTTTCAGTTCCGGGGGTTTTTCGTCGGATTCAACTTCTGTGCAGCATGCCCCTGCCCGAGGCACATGTGGCGATGCTACGGAATGAGGCTGAAATCTAACTTGCTGGCGGGAATAACGACGCGGATGCAATATTCATCAGGCACAGGCGGCAACCGATCCCTCCAATCCCTCTTGTCCCTTGCTTTGGTGAACTCGTCGTTTGCTCTTCTGTAGGGCCAGTATTCACTTAGATTTTCGGCAAAATCATTGGTCCCCTTCCCATTATAGAAGCCACGGACGACATGATATTTCCCTGAAACAGGACCGGTCGGGTTCTCAACCAGTTCCTTGCTGTCCGGGAAGCGGGCAAAGAAATCCAGACAATAGTCGGTTTCATTGCCTTCGGAGTCCAAAATCAGTTCGTTCCGGCGACTTCCGGTGGACAGGAACTCGAATTCCGCCTCCGTGATCAGGCGGAAAGGCTGACCGGTTTTATCGGAGAGGATTCCCACCAGTGCAGCCGCGGTCTTCCACGTGTCTGCCTTGTAATACTTTTTATCGTTGTATGTTGGTTCCCCGAGAGCCGCCACCAATTCATTGGTAAGGCTCTCTTTGGACACATAGAAGTCGCTTAGCCGCACCGGATGCACCGGATCAGACTTGCACCAGCGGCTATTGTCTCCGTCAAACCCCATGGAAAAAGTGGTTCCAGGTATCAGAACCATCTCGATAGCGCAGTCGCCGACGGAGATGGAGACTGATTTCGGCAGGCCAGGAAGGGCTGTCCCCTGTGATGGCTGAGGCTTATCCTCGTTAACCGGGGTCGGTGTCACAGACTCAATGCGTTCAACATCGGTCATCTTGATGGTTGTCTCTATTCCGCTGATTTTGATGACAAGTTCTGATGTGGGGTCCAGTTTGACCAGTTCTCCTGTGAGAACAAGCCCGGATTTCAGATGGATGGCCGTAGTGGGGGCTTGAGCGAAGGTCAGTAATCCGGACAGCAAGACGATGGCAATCGTGGCAAAAATCTTTCTCATGGCGTAACTTTTTGCAAATTGTTCAGGACCTATACCGCAAAAATAAGCAATATTATCAGATATACTTGGTTGTCGGACAGAATTTCTTTGTGTATCTTTACTGCTCTGATGCTTCTGCTGGCCGGACTTGCACTGCAGAGTATTTCCGTTTGGCAATTAGCAACAAAAACTCTATCTTTACCTGATGAAAAAAGCATGACAGATGTACAGAACTAATACTTGTGGAGAATTGCGCCTGGAAGACAGGGGCAGGAAGGTTACGCTGGCCGGATGGGTTCAGAAGGTGCGCAGCCTCGGAGGAATGACTTTCATAGACCTGCGCGACCGCTATGGCATTACCCAGCTTGCAGTTGGGGCCGATGCAGATGAAGAGCTGAGGCAGACCGCATCCCAGCTGGGACGCGAGTTCGTAATTCAGGTAAACGGAGAAGTGCTTGAGCGCCAGAGCAAGAACCCCAAACTCCCCACCGGAGACATAGAGATAAAGGTTGACGGGATAAATATCCTGAACAAGGCCCAGACTCCCCCGTTCACCATCGAAGAGAACAGCGACGGCGGCGACGATATCCGCGCGAAATACCGCTATCTGGACCTGCGCCGTCCGCCCCTGCAGAAAGCCCTCGCACTCAGGCATCGCCTGGCTCACGAAGTGCGCAACTTCCTGGATTCAGAAGGGTTCATGGAGATTGAAACCCCTTACCTCATAAAGTCTACCCCCGAAGGAGCTCGCGATTTCGTGGTGCCTTCCAGGATGAACCCCGGAACCTTCTACGCCCTGCCCCAGAGTCCCCAGACTTTCAAGCAGTTGCTTATGGTCTCCGGCTACGACCGCTACTTCCAGATTGTACGCTGTTTCCGCGACGAAGACCTGCGCGCAGACCGTCAGCCGGAATTCACCCAGATAGACTGCGAAATGTCGTTCGTGGAGCAGGAAGACGTTCTGGACACCTTTGAGAGGATGATGGTGAAGATGTTCAAGAATGCTCTTGGGGTGGAGATTTCCTCCCCCATCCCGCGCATGAGCTGGTACGACGCAATGGACAATTACGGCTCCGACAAACCCGATATCCGCTTCGGAATGACCATCCACGACCTGAGCGACCGCGTTAAGGGCGCCGGTTTCGGAGTGTTCGATTCGGCGGAATACATAGGCGGAATCGCGGTTCCCGGCTGCGCATCATACACCCGCAAGCAGTTGGACGAACTTACCGAATGGGTGAAACGCCCGCAGGTAGGCGCCAAAGGTCTGGTTTACGTAAGACTGAACGAAGACGGCAGCATTAAGAGCAGCGTAGATAAATTCTACACCGAAGAGCAGCTGCGCGGCATTGCCGCGGCCTGCGAGGCAGGCGCAGGAGACCTCCTGCTGCTGCTCTGCGGCGAAAAACGCAAGACGCAAACCCAGCTGGGAGTACTCAGAATCGAACTGGGCAACCGTCTGGGGCTTCGCAATCCCGCAGTATTCGCTCCCCTCTGGGTGGTGGACTTCCCCCTGTTGGAATGGAGCGAGGAAGACGGCCGCTTCTACGCTATGCACCATCCTTTCACCGCCCCCAAGCCAGAACATCTGCCGCTCTTCATGTCTGACCGCAAAGAAGACCTCGAACGCGTATGCGCAAATGCATACGACTTCGTACTGAACGGCACCGAACTGGGAGGAGGCTCCATCCGTATCCACAACGCAGAAATGCAGGAGAGGATGTTCGAAGTGCTGGGCATCTCGAAAGAAGAGGCGGAATACAAATTTGGATTCATAATCAACGCATTCAAGTTCGGAGCACCTCCCCACGGAGGACTCGCCTTCGGATTCGACCGCATGTGCGCCCTCTTCGGCGGTCAGGAGACCATCAGAGACTATATCGCCTTCCCGAAGAACAATCAGGGCAGGGACGTTATGATAGATTCCCCTTCCAGGATAGATGCCGCCCAGATGGACGAACTGTTCCTGGTATCTACAGCCCCCGCAGATGATAAAGGTATTTGACGACTTCGACCTTTCCGCCCGCAATACCTTCCGGATGAAGGTACGCTGCCGGAAATTCATAGAGTACGATAGCGCCAAAGACCTGGAAACTTTGGATTTCAGCGCGCTGCCAGGGCCCGTCCTGAGCATTGGCGGCGGCAGCAACCTGCTTTTCAGCGGAGACTTCCCGGGCACCCTGCTCCATTCCCGCATAGAATACGTGAAATTTTTCGACCTCGGGCTGGAGAAAGTTCCCGTAGCGGTTGGGGCCGGGGTATGCTTCGACTTCCTTTGCGCCAAAATGTGCGCGGAAGATCTCTGGGGACTTGAAAATCTGTCGCTCATTCCTGGCGATGCCGGGGCTGCCGCGGTACAGAACATCGGGGCCTACGGGGTCGAATTCAAGGACATAATGACCGGTGTGAGCTGCTACGACACCGTTCTGAAACAGAAATGCAGCTTCAAGCGCGAAGAATGCGGCTACGGTTACCGCGAATCCATATTCAAGAAACCTGAGAACAAAGGCCGTTACATAATTACCGGCGTAATGCTGGAACTCTCCCGCAAACCCGAACCCAGGCTGGACTATGCGCCGCTCAAGGCAGCCCCGGCAAAGAGTCGAGTTCTCGTTGAGGCACGGCTTGCCGGCATACAGCTGGTAGTCTGAGCGGTACCTGGTCTCGGTCACGTTCGGCATTACCACGTTAGCGCCCGCGAGAAGGCCTTTTTCGCGTCCTTCCGGATCCAGCGCCTGCAGCGCGGTCGCGGCGGCTATGTTCACGTCGTGCAGGTAGAGCCTTGTCGCGGCGATCATCCTCAGCCCGAGTTACAGTCTTTTCTTTGCATCGTCGGGCGTCCATGGCGCATCCTTGCCGAGCGGCGTGTCTGGATGCGGAATGTATGGGCCCATGCCGATCATGTCCACGTCTTCCGAGGCGAAGAACTCGATGTCCGCGGCGAGGTCGTCGACTGTCTGGCCCGGCAGCCCCGCCATCACGCCAGTCCCTACCTGATATCCGCACCTCCTGAGCGCACGGAGGCAGTCGCGGCGCCTCTCCCACGAATGGTCGGACGGGTGCAGTTTCGAGTAGAGTTCGGGATTCGAGGTCTCGATGCGCAGGAGATACCTGTGCGCGCCGGCCTCGCGCCAGCGCCGGTATGTCTCTTCGGACTGCTCGCCGAGGCTGATGGTGACGCCGAAATCGTCGCCGCCGAACGCATGGATGCGCTTTAGCACGCTCTCGACGAAGGCGACGTTCGCTTCGCCCGTCAGTTCTCCGGACTGGAGCACGAGGCTCCCATACCCCGCCTTGAACGACCATTCCGCCGCGCGCACGATCTCGTCGGCGTCCATTCTGTATCGATGGACCTTGTCGTTGCTCTTCCTGATGCCGCAGTAGAAGCAGTCCTTCTCGCAGATGTTGCCGAACTCCACAAGGCCTCTGAAGGAAACGGATTTGCCGACGGTCTTTGCCTTGACGTCGTATGCGGCGGAGAACAGGGCGTCGGCATCTGGCCAAGCCAGAAGGCTGG
>JAGAAU010000197.1 GCA_017615135.1 Bacteroidales bacterium
TACCCTATGCCGCTGTTTACCGGAGGGAAGGACGATGTTTACGTGGGCCGCGTGCGCAAGGACCTTGCAAGCGACAACGGAATTACTTTCTGGCTCTCCGGCGACCAGATTAAGAAAGGCGCCGCACTTAACGCCGTGCAGATTGCAGAATACCTTATCAGCAAGAAGTAGTATGTTGAAGATTTCCGAAAAGTCAGCGGCGATGCCCGCTTCCGCAATAAGAAAACTGGTACCGTTCGCAGACGCCGCAAAGGCAGCCGGCACCAAGGTGTATCACCTCAACGTGGGTGCGCCGGACATTAAGTCTCCGCGCTGCGCTGTAGATGCCGTGGTAGACAAGTGCAAGGGAATGCATCACCTGTCTTACACTAACTCTGCGGGCCTCATAGAGCTGCGCCGCGACATGGTGGAGAAATACTATAAGAAGATAGGTATCAACATCGATGTCAGCGAAATACTCATCGACGTTGCCGGCAGCGAGGCCTTTTCCGTGGCGATGCAGATTGCGGCCGACCGGGGCGACGAAATCATCGTCGTAGAGCCCTTCTATACGAATTACAACACCTTTGCCTTCCTAAACGGAATTACGCTCAAGGCGGTGAAGACCGATATCCGCGAGGGCTTCAAGGTGCCCGGCATCGAAGCGTTCGAAGCCCTGCGCACAGACCGCACCAAGGCCGTTCTTATCAGCAATCCCTGCAACCCTTCGGGCAAGCTGTTCAGCAAGGAGGAACTGCTCCAGATCGGCGAGTTCTGCCGCAAGCATGACCTTTTCCTCATCTCAGACGAGGTTTACCGCGAATTCTGCTATACAGACGAACCGCATTTCAGCGCCATCAACATTCCCGGCTGCGAGCAGAACGTAATTATCGCAGATTCGGTGTCCAAGCGCTACAATCTCTGCGGCGCTCGAATCGGCTGCATGGTATCGCATAACAAGGACGTGATGGCCGCCGCGATGAAGTTCGCGCAGTCCCGCCTCTGTCCTCCCGTTTTCGGGCAATGGGCCGCCCTGGGCGCGCTTGACACTCCCCAGTCTTACTTCGACGAGGTGCGGGAGGAGTATATCCGCCGCCGCGACTGTGCGATCGAAGCCCTGAACAAAATGCCCGGAGTATTTACCCCCGTGCCGATGGGCGCATTCTATACTGTTGCCGAACTGCCTGTAGACGACGCGGAGACTTTCGCCAAATGGCTCCTTACCGATTTCCGCAAGGACGGCGAGACGGTGATGGTCACCCCTGCGGCATCCTTCTACAAGACTCCGGGCGCAGGCAAGCGCCAGGTGCGCATAGCCTACGTCCTAGAGGTTCCCGAACTGAAAAAGGCCATGGTCCTGCTCGCCACCGCCATCGAGCAGTATCCGGGAAGGATTTAGTTCCGGGGATTCATTTCCTCTGCATACATCGTCTCGAAGATGCTTCGGAGACGCGCTTCGTCGCGGATGATGTCGCGGAGCCACCAGGTACGCCGTTTTGCTCAAAAAGGCCCTGTTTTGCATAAATCCATGTACCCTGGGTACACCATTTTGTTCAAAAACAACACATTTTGCATAAAACCATGTGCCTTTTCAACTGCGTGGTTCGACATCACGCGGAGACATTTGCCAAATGGCAGCTCACCGATTTCCGCAAAGACGGCAAGACGGTGGGGGGATAGCCCCGCAGGGGCGTACCGCTCTATCCCCTTCCGGCCATTCGAGCTGTGCGCTCCAGGAAACCGGCTCATGCAGATTTTTACGTTTTCGTGAAATCTTTTTACGTTTTCGGCACTTTTTTACGTTTTATCGGCATACTATTGCGTTCCTAAATTTTTATGCTTTATGGAACAGATATTTGCCAACCTGACGTACGACGAAGCCTTCAAACTCGTCGTCTTCGCACCGGGGAACGAACCCCTCATCATCCAGATGCTCGAGCTGCTGATCCCAGAAAAGAAAATCAAGACACTGGTCCTGCGCGACAGGGAGCAGCACGGTTTTGCGATTTCCGATAAAAACGTTACATTTGACTGCTACTGCACGGGGGACGACGGCGAGAGCTTCATCGTGGAGATGCAGAACGCTCCACAGAGGAGTTTTGCCGACCGGATGCTCTGCTACGCCACCTTTCCACTGCGCGAGCAGTTGGAGCAGAAGATACGCACGAGGCGGGAGGCGGCGACCAGGGGCGAGGCAGTCGACACGATGGACTACAGACTGATGCCGGTGTACGTAGTAAGCCTCGTGAACTTCTCGCTCCCACACGAGAGCGATGAGACGCTGGAGGGCGGGCTGCTTAGCCGCTATGAGTTGCGGAACCCTCACAGCGGGGAATTAATGACAAGGGCGCTGAATTTCGTCTACCTGGAACTGGGCCGCCTGAAGTGGGGCCAGAACGAGGCAAAGAAATGTACAACACGGCTGGAACAGTTCGCCTGGTCGCTCAAGTACATGCACACGGTGAAGGAGCGCCCCGGAAACTTTGAAGACGAGTTTATAAGAAAACTGTATGAACGGTCTGCCTTCGCCAATATGGACGTGGCGACGCAGCACAAATATGAAAGCATCATGAGGACCGAAATCGATATCATCGCACAGAAGGCCTGGGTCCGGGAAGAAGGACGGACCGAAGAACGGGCAGTCATCGCCCGCAGTTTGCGGGATATGGGAATTTCTCCCGAGCAGATTGCGAAGGCGACCGGCTTGTCCATCGAGGCCATCGCTTCCTTGTAAAGATAAGGCAACGCGCAAAAGGAGCGGCGCCAGGTGCGCATAGCCTACGTCCTAGAGGTTCCCGAACTGAAAAAGGCCATGATCCTGCTCGCCACCGCCATTGAGCAGTATCCGGGAAGGATTTAGTCCCGGGAATTCATTTCCTCTGCATACATCGTCTCGAAGATGCTTCGGAGACGCGCTTCGTCGCGGATGATGTCGCGGAGTTGCGCCAGGGGCGTTTCGTTGGGGGAACCGGGAATAAGCAGGTGGAGATAGCCCCCTTCGGCGTATTTCTCTCTCAGATGCTCGAGCATCCGCAGCCAGTGTCCCTCCTTATCAAGCTGCGGATAGTGTGCGAAACCGTACTGGACAATGCGACGGATGATGGTCAGTGGCTCGATCATGCGGTCTGCTTCGGCTACCAGCGCTCCGTAAAGGCTTCGCGGCGCTGTTTGCGCTGATGCGCGATGATCCTCGGCGGCTTGCGCGATCGTTTCAATCTGCTGCGCGTCGAACCATCGGCGGAGTTCCGCGTCGGCACGGATAATCCTGCCGCTTTCCAGGTGGTGCGTCTTACGGTCTACGGAGAGCCCCAGGTCGTGGCAAGCTGCCGCCGTATAGAGCATTTCTTCGTCGATATCGAAGGTTTTCCCCATCTCCAACGCCCGCTCGATGACCTTGCGGGCGTGGTCTTCCCTATGCGCCTTGTCGAAAGCGGCATAACAGGGAATCACGCATTCCTCTATGTATTTCTGCAGACTTTGCCGGATCATCGGTAACGAAGAGAAGTCTTTATAACTTCTTCCGCTTCGCCCAGAAGAAAATACAGGCTGAGAGCACGAAGGTTACGGCGCCGATCAGCGGGGCGTAATCCTGCGGTATTCTGAAGCCGATTTTGGCCGTGAGGATGAAAGTGGTACAGACCGCCGTCATGAAGCAGGCCGGCAGCAGCGTTATCAGATAGTATAGGGTTCCCGTCCGGTGCTGTACCAGAAATACGGTAAGTGTCCAGAAGGTGAAGATAGACAGCGTCTGGTTAGCCCAGCCGAAGTATCCCCAGAGCACGTTGAATCCCTGTGCATCCAGGATGTTATAGACCAGCAGGCCGCCTGTTGCTATGAAAAGGCACATGCTTACGGCCAGACGGTTCTTTATAGGCTTCTGATTAAGGTTCAGGGCATCGGCCACCATCAGACGTGCAGAGCGCAGAGCCGTATCGCCGCTGGTGATAGGGGCCGCCACCACTCCTAGTATGGCAAGTATGCTGCCGAAGGTTCCCAGCCAGTATTTAGACACCTTGGTAACCACTGCAGGAGCAGCCACAATGCCGTCGGCGCCCATTTCCACATTGCCGCCAGCGAAGAAGAACCAGGACGAGACGGTTGCCCAAATGAGGGCGATTACACCTTCGGTAATCATTGCACCATAGAACACAGGCCGTCCCATCTTCTCATTGCCGATACAGCGTGCCATAAGCGGAGACTGCGTTGCATGGAAGCCGCTCACGGCACCGCAGGCGATGGAAATGAAGAGGCACGGGAAAATGCGGCCGCCGTCCGGATTACGGTTCGCCAGCCCGTCCCAGACTTCAGGAATACCGGCAGGCCATTTGCCGATAAGGCAGGCCAGCAGCGCTACCGCCATAAAAATCAGCGCAACGGCAAAGACCGGATAAATTTTTCCTATCAGTTTGTCGATGGGGACCATAGTAGCGATAACATAGTATAACAGGATAATGCCTACCCAGATAAGTACGGCAGACTTCGTTCCGCCACCAATCATATCGCCAAGGATGAGAGCAGGGCTGTAGACGAATACGGCAGCCACCAGCAACAACATAAAGACGGCAAAGAACAGCATCAGTTTGCGCGTCCTGCCGCCAAGATAAGTACCGACAAGATCCGGGAGCCCCTTGCCGCCGTGACGCACGGACAGCATGCCGGAGAGGTAATCATGCACCGCACCGCCGAAGATGCAGCCGAAAACTATCCACAGGTAACAGGAAGGGCCGTACATTGCGCCGAGGATAGCTCCGAAAATGGGGCCGGTGCCGGCGATGTTCAGGAACTGAATCATAAACACCTTCCAGGACGGCATAACAACGTAGTCTACCCCGTCGGTCATCGTGTGGGCGGGCGTTGGACGCGCAGGATCCGCACCGAACACTTTCTCTACAAATCTTCCATACAACAGATAGCCAATCACCAGAAGGGCTATGCTAATCAACATCGAGTACATTATACCTATTAATTTAGTCTATTTAATGCCTACAGCGGGTTGCCTATGCAGGCAGTGTGTTCCCCTCAGGTTGCCTTCGCATCGCTCATCCCTCCGCTGCGTCGTGCCCGGCTGCGACCGGGCATCTCCTTGCGGCCCCTCCCATTGACGAGGCCATGGGTGGCCACGGGCCCCTGAGGGGAACACACTACCTGCATAGCACCGAATTAAAGCAAACCGGCGTCCGGGACAAAGGCAGGGATATGCAAAATCTCCGTCTTAAACAGGTTGCGACGGTGCATGGAATCGATTTTGGCCTTCACAGCCGGATCTTCACACACCCCTTCGCGGATATAGCGGTCCAGAACGGCATAAGTAAAGCCGAACTTCGCTTCATCCGGGGAGGATCCGGGCAGGCCGTCGTCCGGCACCTTATCCACCCACTCGGAGGGCAGACCCAGGCAGCGGCCTATTGCAAGCACCTCGCGCACGCACAGTCCCCCGAGAGGGGCGAATGAGCCAGCGGCATCGCCGTAAAGCGTGGCATAGCCAATGTAATCCTCGCTGAGATTGCAGGTATTGGCCACCATGCCTCCAACAGTCTGGGCCACAGCATAAAGCACTGTCATCCGCAAGCGGGGCGGAATGTTCTGGCGGGTCTGAAGGGAGAAGTCCCCTCCCGGCATAGAAGGTGCAAGAGCCATGGCGGCATCGTACATATCGGCAATAGGCATGCACAGATAGTTGATTCCAAGCCGCGCGCAGATTTCATCGGCACCGTTCAGGCCCTGACCTCCCTGGGGCATCGCAACTCCGGTCACCCGGCCCGGCCCCAGCGCTTCCGCACAAAGTGCAGCCGCTATGGTACTGTCTTTACCTCCGCTCATTCCAAGCACTGCTCCATACCCTTCGGGCGCATTGGCTGCGAACCAGTTCCTAATCCACTCCACACAGGAGGCTGTAAGATTTCTTTCGTTCATATTTCGGCGCGAAGTTACAAAAAATAGACGGATTTGTTATCTTTGCGTGCGATGAACAGTTATACCGATTTTTCCAGACTTGAGCTTGACCTGAACGGTTGCAGGCGGAATTTCCGGTATTTCCGCTCATTGCTCGAACCCGACACAAAACTGCTTGTGCTTGTAAAAGCCAACGCATACGGGCACGGAGCGGTGGAATTTGCGTCCATGATGCAGGCCGAGGGGGCCGATTACCTCGCCGTCGCCCTCCCACTTGAGGGGGTTGAACTCCGCAAAAGCGGTATTTCCCTGCCCATACTCGTACTGACAGCCGGCACAGATTTCTTCCCCGAGATAATCGAATACAGGCTGGAACCCGGAATTCCCAATCTGGCAACGCTGGAGGCATTCTGCGCCGAACTGGAATCGAGGGGGCTGAAGGGCTGGCCGGTGCATATCAAACTGGACAGCGGCATGCACAGGCTCGGGTTCATGGCAGACGAACTGCCGGCGCTTATGGACTTCCTGCAGAAGCACCCATGCGTTAAGGTAGAATCTATTTATTCCCACCTCGCAGCAGCGGAAGATCCGGGCGAAGATGCCTTTACGCGCGCTCAAGTAGAATGCTTTGAAACGCACGCGCACGAGTTGACCGCCGCTCTGGGTTACAGGCCGATGCTGCATATACTGAACTCTGCGGGCATAGAACGGTTCCCGGAAAAACAGTACGACATGGTGCGGCTGGGGATAGGCATTTATGGGGTTAGCGCGCTCCCGGGAGTGAAACTTGCCCCAGTAGCGTCGTTTAAGGTTAAAATTCTACAAATTAAGCACTTGAAGCCGGAAGACGGCACCATAGGATACGGCAGGAAGGGGCATCCGGCCCCGGAAGGCAGCACCATTGCCACCATCCCTGCAGGTTATGCAGACGGAATAGACCGCCACCTGGGCTGCGGAGCCGCCAGTTTCAGCGTCAACGGCCGCAGGGTACCCACTATCGGCAATATCTGCATGGATATGTGCATGCTGGACGTGAGCGGCACAGACGCCAAAGTTGGAGACACGGTAACCATCTTCGGCGCAGACCCCACCGTGGGGGAACTGGCCGCCATTCTGGGCACTATCCCCTATGAGATTCTCACGTCCGTCCCGCGCAGGATAGAAAGGGTGATTATCCGTTGAAATGGACATTCTCCTCACAAACCCCTTCGGAAGAACCGGTGAACTGGTAGCCGAAAGCCTGAGGGCCGACGGACACAAGGTAGACATAATGGAAGGCCCGAATGCCCACAAGCATGAAGGA
>JAGAAU010000198.1 GCA_017615135.1 Bacteroidales bacterium
CCCATGGCACGGTAGTATTCGCAAATGGTCATTGCCGTGTAGACCGAGGCCTCGCGGGCCGCCACAGGCATGTTGGAAGTGTTGCAGATGATGGTGGTACGTTCCATCAGCTTGCGGCCGGTGTGCGGATCTACCAGCTCGGGGAACTCGGTGAAAATCTCCACCACCTCGTTGGCGCGTTCGCCGCAGGCGGCCATTACTATCACGTCAGCCACGCCCTGCTTGGCTATAGCGTGCTGAAGAACGGTCTTTCCGCATCCGAAGGGCCCGGGGATGAATCCGGTGCCGCCCTCGGCTATGGGGTTGAAACTGTCTATTACGCGCACTCCCGTTTCCATGATTTTCTGCGGACGCGGTTTCTCGCGATATGCCTTTATAGCCACTTTGGCGGGCCATTTCTGCATCATCGTAACATCGTGGTCCACTCCCTCGGCATCGGTCAGTACGGCTATTCGGTCGCTTACCTTATAGCTCCCTGCCGCCGCAACGCTCTTTACGGTGTATTCTCCCTTGAAGTTGAAGGGCACCATTATTTTGTGGGGCAGCCAGCCTTCCTTTACCTCTCCCAGCCAGTCTGCGGCGCGCACTTTGTCGCCGGCTGCGGCCAGGGGAGTGAAGTCCCAGAGTTTATTCAAATCTAGCGGGGCTGTGTATTCACCCCTTTTCAGGAACACCCCTTCCATGGTGGTGAGGTCGTTCTCCAGACCGTCGTAGATGCTGGACAGCAGCCCGGGGCCTAGAGTAACTTCGAGCATCCTGCCCAGAAATTCCACTTTGTCTCCGTTCTTCAGCCCGCGGGTGCTCTCAAACACCTGCACGGAAGCCTTGTTGCCGCTGAACTTGATTACTTCGGCCAGCAGGGGAGTGCCGCCTGCGTGTACGCTGCAGAGTTCGTTCTCGGCCACCGGGCCGTCTACCTGCACCGTAACGAGGTTGGAAACTATTCCTGTTACAATTCCTGATGTTGCCATTTATTCCTTTGTTTTTCTTATTTCCTTTACCAAATCGCGGAAGATTTCCCGCCCGGTGGCGGGATCCAGTTTCTGCCAGCGCTCCACCTGCCTGAGTTTCACGAGAAATCCGAGAATGAGGTCGAGATTCAGCACATCCAGGTTGTTCAGTTCGTCCACTTTCCCGCGCACCATACGGTCCAGCCCCCTCTCCCTTTCAAGTATGTCGGGCTGGGAGAGTACGGCCGATGCCGCCGCGGCTTCGTCGAACCCGAAACCTGGATCTTCATCGTCCGAGAGGAGCACCAGATCAGTTCCTTCCGGTCTTCCCAGCCTGGAATTAAGGTATGAGACCTTGGCGTTCCGGAGTTTGCGGTCGAAGCTGAAAAATTCGCGGATGAAACGGTTGCGCTTGCCGGCGCATTCGAGGTAGAAATCCCTGTCGAGCGTGCGTCCGTCCAGGCTGCCGAGCAGAAAATCCACCAGCTCCCTGTCCTTGACGGAACACTGGGAGCGTATCTCTTCCACGATTGCCGGAACGTCTGGAGTTTCAGCCTCCTGCAGTACCGGCAAAGACGCGATTATATATTCGTAATTATTCACCGAACAGAATCTTTCTCGTTACCGGTCTGAGGTATGATGAGATGAGGTCTGTGAAGGTTTCGTCGCTGAAATCCACGTACCAGCTGCCGTCTGCGGGGCCTATCTTGAACCCGCCCGCAAGCCTGGATGAGAATTTTCCCTCCACTCCGTGCTTCAGTTTGGCGGCAAGGCTGCCCCGGAGCCATGGTTCAAGCTCTCCCTGGAGTTTTTCCGGCAGCACGAGGGAAAGGTCCTGCGAGCTTTCGCTGTCGAAGCGTGCGGCCACTGCGCTGATTATTTCTTTCATGAAAGCCGCATCCGAGCAGAGTTCCTTCACCGGGGCTGTTGCCGACATGGTAACTACTCCCTCGATATCCTTCTTGCTGGCCTGCAGGGCCTGTTTTGATGCGGTTATTACGTCCGATTCCGCTTTCTTGCGAAGGGCTTCAGCCTGCGAGCGGGCCTCGGCCACCAGCCTTTCCGCTTCTTTTTGGGCTTCGGCTACCAGCCTGTCTGCTTCTTCGCGTGCCTGGGCGAGTATCCTTTCGCCCTCTTCCTTACCCTTGGCCAGACCTTCGCTGTAGAGTCTGTCGGTAAGTTCCTGCAATTTATTCTGCATTTTATCTTGTATTATTTCTGTTCTTTAGCACCCAGAATCTGCCTTGCAAGCAGCGGGCTGTTTGTGGTTATGGCATCTACACCGGCATTTGCCGAGGCCTTGATGTCATTTTCTCCGTTCACCGTCCATACATTCACGCTCATGCCACGTGCGTGGGCGTCTTCAATCCATTCAGGATGCTGCATTAGCACCTGATATTTATAATCCAGTCCGTTGATTCCGGCCGATTCCAGCCTTGCCGGCGCGTAGTTCCCGCTGAGGTACTGGCAGGTGAACTCCGGCGCAATCCTGGCTATCTCGGAGCAGATGTGCCAGCTGAAGGAAATGAAAACCACTTTGGAAGGATCCCAGAGCCCGTGGGCCTTGACGGCCTCCAGCGTTTTGGAGAGCAGCAGGTCTTCCCTGGTGTAATCTTTCTGCTTTTTCAGCTCTATTACCAGCACGGTTCCGCCCTTCTCGCCCTGGGTGAGGTATTCATCCAGGCTGGGCCGCCTTTCGCCGTTGGGCAGGGTAAAGGCCGCGAGGGTTTCAAAATTGTTGTCTTCAATCGCCAGCCCGGCTATCTTCGCATCGTGGTTCACTATCACCACGTTATCGGCGGTGAGGTGAATGTCGAACTCGGAGCCCCACACTCCGGCTTTCTGAGCGCTGCGGAGCGATGCTATGGAATTCTCGCTGAACCCTGCCTCTTCGCAGTTCCAGAAGCCGCGGTGAGCCACTATCGCGGTCTTTCCGCTGAATCCGGCAGCCGGGAATTTTTTGCCGGCCCCAAGGGAGGATATCACCGATGTGTTGATGGCGTTCAGGCTCGCTTCGTTAACCTTGATGACCTTGCGGTCGTAGGTCATGATGCCGTTCACCTCCACTTCCACGTCCGTGGTTTGGGTATAGACGGCAGCACTGCAGCCCGTCTTGATATAGTCCTTGAGTATGCGGGCGAAGTCTTCATACTGGTCCAGGACTTCCTGGCCGCTGTGCTTCACTCCGCCGTAACCCCAGTTTTTGTCGCTTATCTTCCAGAGGTGTCCGTCTACCGGCCAGCCAATTCCGCCGTATTCCCCGAGCACGTTTACGACCTTTCCCTCGAACGCTTTCATGGCAGGGCCGGGGTAGTGGTGCACGTCCAGTATATCTCCGAGCTCCTCAAGGCTGAAATTACCCCCGGAGGAGGGGTTGATGAGGCGGGTGGCGTCTTTGCTCCTTGTGAAGCGTACCACTTCCGGAGTGTCGAACTGGCCCCAGGCCTCGTTGAAGGGTACCCAAACCACTATGCTCTGGAAGCATTTCAGACAGTCCATTATCTCGCCCCACTCCTTGTAGTAATTGTCTTTCCATTCCTGCGGAACCGTGCAGTCCGTGCCTCCGATGAAAGAGTCGCTGGCCCAGACGTTGGTCTGCATATCCTTGAGCTCCTGGCTGCGGTTCAAGGCCCTTCCGTTGCGCTTGCCGCCGTGGTCTGCTATGCTGGGCATATCCTGCCAGACCATGATGCCGAGTTTGTCGCACCACCAGTACCAGCGGGCAGGCTCCACCTTGATGTGCTTGCGGATCATGTTGAATCCCCAGGCCTTGGTGCGCTCTATATCGTAGCGAAGGGCTTCATCGGTGGGGGCGGTGTAAAGGCCGTCCGGCCACCAGCCCTGGTCCAGCGGGCCGTACTGGAAGAGTATCTCGTTGTTCAGTGCCAGCCGGTTGAATTTGTTGGGGGTGCTTTCCTTAATTACGGAAATCTTGCGCATCGCCGTATAGCCTTTAACCGCATCGGTGGCGCTTCCATTTTGCGACAGGCTTATTTCTATATCGTACAGGAAAGGTGAATCGGGGCTCCAGAGTCTGGGTTTCTCCACTTTGAATACGGGATTCTCTCCGTCGGCCTCGGCTATCTTCACCCCGTCTTCATACAGGCAGCTGTGAAGCTCGCCTTCTCCGGGTTCGGATGTGCTGATATTCAGGCTTATGGTGCCGGCATCTATATCTGAAACTGCGAGGTAATTTTCGATGTGGTTGGCGGCTACAGGTTCCATCCATACGGTCTGCCAGATGCCGGTAACGGGTGTGTACCATATTCCGACTGGCATCATCCACTGCTTGCCCCTGGGCTGCCAGGAAGAATCGGTGGCGTCCTGCACCTTAACCCGCAGGGTTTGCTTTCCGCTCTTCTTCAGGTAGGGGGTGATGTCGAAGCTGAAGGGTGCGTATCCGCCGGTGTGCTCTCCCACCTTGCTGCCGTTAACCCAGACGTCGGCCTTCCAGTCTACCGCGCCGAAGTGCAGCAGAATATTGCCGGAACGCCATTTTGAGGGTATGCTGAAACTGCGCTCGTACCAGAGAGCCTCATGCTCGTTCACTCCTCTGCCAACTCCGGAAAGGGAGGATTCCACTGCAAAGGGAACCAGAATGCTGCCTTCAACGCTGAAATCGGCAGATTCTGCCTCGGTGATTCCATAGTTCCAGAGACCGTTCAGGTTCATCCATTCGGCGCGCTGCATCTGCGGGCGCGGGTATTCCGGAAGAGGGTTGGCAGGGTTTACCTTTTCCGCCCATGTCGTTCTTATGTTGCTGCCTGCCGGAGCCCATTCGGGGGCTTTAGCATAGGCTGTTGAAATAGAGAGGATTAGGGCAGATATTAAACAAACGAAATTCCGCATGGTCTATTTTCTTTGGTTAGGTTTGCGAATATACTCAATTTTTCCGACATTAGCGAAACCTTTTTGAGAAGTAAGTTGGAAATGGAAGAAAACGTTCAGGAGAGAATTCAGACTGCCGCGAACGAGGTGTTCGAGGCCATGGCTCCAAGGGTGAGCGCCGAAGACCTTTCCCGCATACGCAGGGCGTTCGAGTTCGCGCGTGCCGCGCATGAGGGACAGAAGCGCATGTCCGGAGAGCCGTACATAATGCACCCCATCGCCGTTGCCAGGATTGTGGCCAAAGAGCTGGAGTTGGATGCCAATCCGGTAATCGCGGCGTTCCTTCACGATGTGGTGGAGGATACAGATGCCACCATAGAAGACATCCGCACGCAGTTCGGAGACGATGTGGCCTTCCTGGTAGATGCAGTTACCAAACGCAAGAAGGAGAAGTACGAGTACACCAAGCAGGTGGATAATTTCCGCCAGATAATAGAGTCCGTACACTACGATGTGCGAGCCCTCCTTGTAAAACTGTCCGACCGGCTGCACAATATGCGTACCCTGGACAGCATGCGGCCCGACAAGCAGATGAAAATAGCGGGGGAGACCGATTTCTTCTACGCTCCGCTCGCAAACCGTCTGGGGCTCTATCCTCTCAAATCCGAGCTGGAGAACCTTTCCTTCCGTTACCGCTGCCCCCGGGAGTTCGTGGAGCTCGAGCAGCAACTCGCCCAGGACCGGGAGCGCACTGCGAAGGCAGTGGAAGAATTCTCCTCTGAAATCCGCGCAATACTGCTCGAAAAGGGAATAGAAGTTCGCACAGAAACGCGCTACCGCAAGCCCTACAGCATCTGGAGGGACATGCAGGAAGACGGGGTGAATTTCTCGCACGTAGATTTCAAACACTACATCAGGGTTATCTATTCGCTTCAGGGAGACCAGTGGTCCGAGAAGGATATGAGCCTGTATATCTACTCCCTGCTCTCCAGCCGTTTCCAGGAAAAGCCCGGCAGTATCACCAACTATATAGACCATCCCAAAGATAACGGCTATCAGGGCTTCCATGTAACCATGCTCAACCGCCAGGGTGCCTGGGAGCAGCTGCATATCTCCTCAGAGCGCATGATGCGCAACGCCCGTCTGGGCTGTGTGGTAGAGAGAGACGAGGCCTGGCTGGAACGCTTCAAGGCAGTGCTTCAGGATATGGCGGAGCATCTGAATCCGCTGGATTTCATGGAGGGCGTAAACTCCTCATTCTATAACGAAGACATAATTGCCTATACTCCCAACGGCCGGGGCGTTATCCTTCCAAAGGGTGCCACAGCCCTGGATTTCGCTTATGAAATCCATACCGATATAGCGGAAAGGGCCAAATTTGCCCGCATCAACGGCAAACTCTTCCCGCTCAAGACCGAACTGCACCGCGGAGACTGCGTGGAGATAGGAGTTGCGGACGATGCGCGCCCCAACCCGGAATGGAAATCCTTCGTTACCACCTATAAGGCCAAAAAGCACCTGGCCAACTACCTGAAGCACCTGGGTAATTCAGATGTCGTGCGATGCCCACTCTGCCTGCCGCTTCCTGGCGACGAGGTGATAGGCTTCCGCGGGGCGGACGGCGTAATTACCATCCACAGCCGCCACTGCACCGAAGCAATCAAACTCGCATCGGAGAAGGGCGATTCCATTGTAAACCTCAATTTCAAAGAAGAACCAGACAAAGTCTATCCCGCATCAATAAAGATTACAGCGGTAGACCGTTATCACCTGCTGCGGGACATTATAGACTGCATAGTGGAGCAGCGGCATCTTTCCATGTCGCATCTTACCACATTTACTGAAGATCAGATTGTTACCTGCGAGATAGGCATGTTCGTGCATTCAGCGGATGAATTCCAGCAAACTATTTCAGGTATCTCGGCAATTCCTGGAGTAGACGAGGTTCAGGATACTACCAGGCAACATTAGAAAATTTGCGGAGAGACAGGGATTCGAACCCTGGATACCCTTTGGGGGTACACGCGCTTTCCAGACGCGCCTCTTCAGCCACTCGAGCATCTCTCCGAAGGGGATGCAAAGTTAGCTATTAATTATAACTTTCCAAATTTCGGAGCCATTTATTTGTGAAAATGGCGCTAATAAATCAAGCGAAGGTCGTCCAGATGGAGCACGCTGGATGAAGAACCGGTAAACCAGTCTCCAAGCCGGCTGGCAGCGGCCGATACGATGATGTGGGTGGGAACCCGGAAATTGTCCCGGTATTCAAGTGGAATTTCCACTTCCATCCACTCTTTAATATCTTCGTTCGCAATGAAGGCGCCGTAGGCAATCACCCCGGGACCGTCCGGATTGAAGAAGGTATCCTTGTCGGTGGTGTTGATGCAGAGCGGACTTTCCGGAATTCCGCCGTATTCCCTGTAATCCCAGTCTCCCAGGGCGATATATACCTGAGATTTGTCGCGGGCGCCTATTCGGGCGTCGTCGCCTTCAGGAGCGCCGCCGAAGCAGTCTATGATGCCGCAGTCGTACTTCACCCACAGCTTCACGCTGCGCGGACGCTCGGTAAACGGCCGGCCGAAGTTGACGGTGGCCCCGGCGGTGCCCATCAGCTGCCCGAAGCTGCCGGAGAAGATGTTGCCAGCCGCGAACTTCACAATCACGTTGCGCGATACAAGTTTGGCGCTGGCGGCTCCGGAAACGAAGTCTTCCGTATCCGGGATGCTTATGCAGTATGAAGCGCCCACCATGGTGGAACCGATGTTTCCGCTGTCCCACCATTTAATCTGCCCCGCGGAGAGGTTGTACCAGGAAAAATAATTCGGGGATTCATCGTGGGCGAAGACCTCGAAGTCCGAATTCGGAATCTGAGTCTCGGCCCCGGTAGTGAACTCCATTATTTCCGTCTGCTCCTCGTCGCTGAATGCCAGGCACTCGTAGGTGGTCAGGGGCTCCAGGTCTTCCAGGCATGCTATTACGCTGCCCTCCGAACCCTCGGTCTCTACTTCAATCCAGTCCTGCGTATGCTTCATCCGGTAGAGGAAGCCGTTCCGTTTCTCGTCCGGTGCGTTTGCACTTACCCAGCATCTGCGGGTGTGCGGACTTATCTGCCCGAACTCTACGGACAGTTCAGACTGCTCTGCATATACCGTCCAAACCTCCACTACATCGCGGTAGCGGACTATTATCTCTGCCGCCCCGGACAGATCTGCAACGTCCGCTGCCTGAATGGAATAGCTGCTGATATCTCTTGGCCCCAGCTTGATGGACCTAAGCTCCACCCGGGTGAGGGGAGTGGCCTTGGAAACCTTCAGGAAGATTCGCCTGCTGGCTTCGTCTATTATTGCCGCTCCAATCTGCCCGCGCACGGAAAATTCCCGGCTTATAGACTGTGTGGCCCGGATTTTCCACTTATAGTCCTGATAGGTGCTGAGCACGAAGCTCAGGGGGTTGCGCAAATCGAAGGTGCCGGTAAGCTCAATGGAGCTTTTTGTATTGGGGTAATTGAATGATACTGATTTTATTACTACGGCGGAAAGGTCGCAGATTTCGTCCATTTCCAGCGTTACGCAGCGTGTCTTCTCGTCCAGGTTGACAGACAGCGCTCCCTCTGCCTCCAGCGCGGTTATTGCCGCCGGCTGATAAGGCATCGGGATGTCGTTTTCTATGCAGGAAAGCGGCACGAAGCACAATGCGGAAAGTAGTAAAATCAGTCTTCTTCTCATCCGTTACAGATAAAAATTCAGTCCGAAGTCCAGTCTGGACAGATTCAGTCTGGCGGCGGCGTTGAATTTGTCGCTCTTGCCTATTACCTGTCCGTTCTCGTAGTTGCGGGCGAAATTGTACGAAATGTCCGCCAGACCAATCTCGAAGTGCAGTGAGAGCCGGTTCATAAGGAACAGCTCGAATCCGGGGCAGAACGAGAGCGCCATCCGGCGTATGTCGGTCTGATTCGGTGCAAGCCCGATGCGGGAGTTGCTGTAAGAACCTTCCAAGTCGATGAAAAGTGCGCATCTGCCTCGACGGTCGAGCCCGAAATAACTTCTGTGGTAGATGGCACCGCCGAAGTTGTGCAGGCTGCCGCCGCTTTCTCCGAGGCTGAAGCTCATGTCGTCGCTAAGCAGCGAAATATTCGCTCCTCCAAGCTCCACTTCGGCCCAGGTGTAAGAGAATTTTATTCCCAGCATCTGGTTATTGTGGTAGCACCAGGCAAAAGACGGGGCAAGACGCATCATGCTGGCCTTGCCGCTGAGCCCTGTGAGCATCATAAATGCCTGGCTGTCTGAGGAATCAAAGTTCAGATATATGCCCTGCAGCCCCAGCTTGAGGCTGTTTTTCTGCATAAATAGCCTTTTGGGGAAGCTGCGTCCGGAAAGTTTGGAACTGTCCCGCCCCATTATGTCGCCGGTTTTAATTGTAATGGCCTCGGGGGACTTTTTGCCGGCGTTGTTTCCGGCAGAAAGGGGCAGAGTCATAAGTGCGCTTGCCATAATCATCAAAGCGGCTGCTAAAAATCTTTTCTTCATAACCATACCGCTTTAGAGATAATATGAAATTCCGAACGACAGTGCCATGAGGTCTACCATGAAACTGGCGTTGAGTTTGGTGTTGCCGCCGCTCTCTATCTGATTGTGTATCTGATTGCTGCGGCTGTATCCGAAGTCCAGCATACCCACGCACAGGTTCACTGCCAGATGCGAGGTAAGAAATGCCATCAGTCCGGTGTTGAGCGCTATGTCGGCCGAGAATCCGGTATCGAAACTACCGCGGATGTTCTCGTTGTGTGCATCCTGTACTTTGGTCTGGCTGCCTCCGATTGCCACCTCCGCATCAGCGAATGCTGCAAAGCGGCCGCTGGGGCCGAGCGGACGATAGTAACGGAAAAATACAGCTCCGAGGTACTTGTGCTTCAGGTATGAGTAGTTCTTTACGTCCAGGGAGATGTCTCCGAAGCCTGCGGACGCATTGTCTACGTTCAGGAAGGACCTGGAATAGCGGCCTCTGAACCCTATTCCCATGTTGTCTGCAAACATCCAGCAGAACTGGGGGCTGACCTGCAGGGAATGATGGTTGGAGGTGATGCCGCTAACTACGGCAAATGTGTAGTTGTCCTGCGCTCCGGCGCCGAAGCCGACGTTCCCGCCTATCATCCAGCTGCCTTTGCGTGCGATTACCGCCAGGGGCTTGTTCTCGTCGTAACCACGGTTGTACACCGGCCTCTTCTGCGCCATCGCGGCATTGCTGCCTAAAAGTAGAAACAGCAAGGCAAGAGCTGCCAGTGCGGGAGCTCTGTGGGTGCGACAACCGTCGCTTCGCGACCCCTCTCTAAAGGGCCCCTCCCTCTTACGTTGCCGAGGGTGGCACGGGTTGCTGCACCCAAGCAGCTCCCGCGCTTCTCCGGACCGCCAAACGCTATTCATAAAGGAACTCCGCTTTATCCATCCACAGTTTGCTCTCGTCGCAACCAGTGAAGTAGTCGCCGTACATACTGGAGGCGCAGGAAACGATTATATATTGAGGCTTGGTGACTTCGTCGCGCCAAACTATCGGAATGGTATATTCCTTCCAGCTGTTAAGCGAGTTGGCTGCATCGCCTGCAAGTACAACCTCGCCATAGGATAGGGTAGAGGCGTCTGTGTCGTATTTAAGGAAGGTAGACTGGTCTGTGGTGTTCCAGAGGATAGGACATTCCTTGGTGCCTCCGTAAACCTTGGGAGACCAGACTCCGCATGCAACCTGAATACGCGCACAGTCATAGTCGTTGGTGGTAACGGTAACTCCTGCGGGATAAGAGTCTATATGGTTCACCTTGCCGGTTTTGTACTTGAGCCAGATGCGCAGTGCGGTGGGGCGTCCGGTGAAAGGACGTCCGAAATACACCTTTCCACCCTTGGTTCCCACCAGGCCGCCGAAGTAGCCGGTAAAGAGGTTTCCAGCTGCGAACTTGATTACTGCATAGGTAGACTGGAGCAGAACAGACTGGTTTCCGTCTACTTTGTTCTCGGTATCTACTGTGGTTATAAGGTAACCCATGTCGGCGGAACCGTCAATTCCGGGGCTGCCGTTACCGGATCCCCACCAGGGGCTCTGGCAGAGCGGATCTGAGGAATTGCTGTCGTAGAATTCCTGATATTTGCCGGAAGCGGAAGGAGAGGTGTACTCGAAGCTTCCGTTGGGTATTGCAGGTGCAGAGTCGGTTGTGAACTCCATCGGGTCTCCCTGAACCTCGCCGCCGGCTTTCAGGCGGTATTTGTAGAGGGTGGAGGGGGTAAGACCGGTAAGAAGGGCGGAATAGGTGCCTTCAGAATCGCGATTTGCCGCGATTGCGGTCCAGTTGCTGCCGTCTGTGCCGTACTCGAAGAAGATAGTGGAAGGATCGTCGAATTCACCCTCGTCTACATCGGCGTGAATGGTCGCGTGTCCGGCCCATATTTCATAATCGGCAGAAGCCACGAGTCCGGTGGATACGGGTTCGAATACTATTATGTTCTCTATGGTGGTGAGTTCGGTATCTACGTAGATATTGAAGTCTACATCGCCCTCGCGCACAGTGTATTTGATGGTAAGGTCATAGGCCTTGCCTGGTTCTACTCCGTTTATGACTCCGCTGCGTTCCACGGGAGTGCCGGTCTTTTTCTTTACACCTTCGAAGCGCCAGCTCAGCGCGGGCTCGTCGAGGTCGCTTACGAGTATGAATCCGGGGGCTCCAGCGTTGGAGGCATTGTAAACCAGGGCGTTCTCTGTGTCGGGGCCGATGGTAAGGCTGTAGCCGTCGTTGAGGTTGGCGGGAACATTGTTCTTGAAATTCACCCTAACTACGGCACAGCTCACTCCGGCTTCAACCTGCACGTTGCTGTCTTTGCCGCCGCTGATTTCGAAGGTGGTTGAACCCTTGTAGCTTATCTGCTCCCAGTTGGAACGGCGGGGATTATCCTTTGACTGCTCTCCTGCAACCACATCTACACGGTAGGAATTGGCGGGGAGGTAAATCTTCTCGGGCATCTGGCCGTAGCGGTACTGTTTCACCAGTCCGGAGTAGTCTGCGTAATATATGCTTACCAGAGCCGATGAAAGCAGTTCGCCCTCGGTCATGGCTGCTTTGGAGCTGTTATCCAGCGCCACTCCGAGCCTCAGGGCTCCGGGTTCGCCGGCTTGTTTGTTACAGGCGCAGAGCATCAGGGCGCCTGCCAATATAAAGACAACGGACTTTTTCATTACTGTACAATCATTGTGACTGCAACTTCCTTGCGGCAGTTGTCGTTGTCTGTTAATTTCATAGTAAAGGTATGGGTGCCGCTAAAGCCGAGGATGGGGCCCTGGGCTGCACTCAGGTCCAGATGAACCTCGGTGGCTCCCAGCAGGTCGGTTCCGTGCGGGAACGGCACAACCTGGAAGATAACCTCAGATTCGGCGGAAGGGTTCACGAGGTCCAGTTCAGGACCGCCGGCCGCTTCAACAGCTCCGAGGAAGGCAGCGGATGTGGAGCTGATAACTACACCCATTTTCTTGATTCCGCCGGGGCAGCTGATAACCAGGCGCAGGTCCATGGTGCCCGAGGTGGGAACCACTATGTTGTCCAGGTCGCTGAACATAGTGCAGTCCGGCTCGAATGCGAGGGTGATACCGCCGTCGCCCTTGGGAGCGTCGGGGTCCTCGCCAATTACATCCAGCTGAGGAGCAGCCACAAAAGCTTGAAGCTCAGCGTCTTCTACATAGCCGTTAATGGTTACGTCAACAGTGGCCTCGCCTTCGGCGTTTACTTTCTTGATGAAGATTATCTTGCGAAGTTCGCCGACCTTTACGCCGCTGATGTACTTGGTCATCTTCTGGGTGCTGCCGTTCACTTTGCCGCTGAAAGAGACTATCATTGTGTTGGAACCGCTGGCCATGGAGAAATAGCCGGTGCGCTGGTCGCAGCTGACGTTGCCGCCGTTGTAGTTTACTGCATAGGAGAGGGGATAGCCGCTGGTAACTTCTACCTTGGCCACGCCGTCGCCGGTCATGATCTCCTTAAGGGCGTCGTCGTAATCTACCGTGGCGGCGCACTGTAGAATGGTGCAGATAACGCTCTCCAGGTCTGTCTTCTGCCCGGCGATTATGTTGAACAGAGCGTCTGCGCCGTACACCGGAGTGTCGAAGGCGGCGATAGGAAGTTCCCCGGAAATCACCTCCAGGCGATAGTCTCCTGCAAGGAGTTCAATGCCGTAATCGCTCTGTTTTACAGTGGCGTAGGTGGTGGAGGTCACGAGGTTGTCGTCTTCGTCGTAGATATTGATTATATAGTCTCCGGAGGCTTCGGTTGCAGCTTTGCTGACAACCTCCA
>JAGAAU010000199.1 GCA_017615135.1 Bacteroidales bacterium
GGCGGAGTCTGTGATAAGGGAGACTACGGTGGCCTCGTTCCCTCCGACAATCTCGGGGGTTCCTCCCTCCCGAATCCTGAAAAGGCCTTTTACGGTCCCTACCCAGAGTGTCCCGTCCGGGGTCTGCACCAGGGCATAAACGCTTTGGGCAGGGAACAGAGGCTCGGAGGTCTCGGCGGTATGCGGGTCGTGCCGGAACAGCCCGGCTTCGGTACAGAACCAGAGATTCCCTTTTGAATCCTCCCGCACATGAAAAACAGAAAGTCGCCTGCCTTCGTCCTGTCCGAGGAAAGAATACTCCTCGAAGAAGCGTCCGTCATAGCGGTAGGCACCGTAAATAGTGGAAAACCACATATAACCGTCGCTGTCCCTGTAGATATCTCTGACCCAGGTATAGGGCAGACCCTCCCGGCTGGTAATATGCCGGAACGACGCTTCGGCAGCTCCGAGGTTCAAATCGCAGAGCAGCACCAGGGCTATCAATATGGACAGACGGCGCATAGATTAAAAAGAATGGGCCCTCCTCATTCAAAGAGAGCCCATTCGTTCAAAAGGAATTACTCTCCCTTGACCTGGCGGAGGTTGTCAACATAAACAACGGTTCCAGCGGTCTTGCCACCGGCGTCCACGCAGACAACGAAGTTCTTGTACTTGCCGTCCACAACTCCGAGAGGCTCGAAGTCGAATTCGAGGGTTTCCCACTCGTTGGCCTTGGTAGTAACAACAGTGTTGACTTCCTTGGCACCGACACCGACGCCCTCAAGCTTGCAGTAGATCTTCATGCCAGCCACAGGAGCGTAGACATCCATCTTAACAACATAACCGGCCTCGGAGAAGTTCAGGAAATCGAAATCGGGATGAGTCTCGGTAACACCGAATCCTGTGGACCACACGAAATCCCACTCAGCCTCGGCGGTGGTGTACTTACCAACCTTGGCAGTCTTGTTGATGCCAGTCTTGTAGGGGTTGTCAACAACCTCGAAAGAGCAACCGTTGGAGCCAGTCCAGGTCAGCATACCGCCATCTTCGAAGGTCTCGAGTACGCGGGCTTCCTCGGTCTTGTCCTTGTTGTCATCCTTTTTGTTGTCATCGTCCTTCTTGCAGGAGATGAATGCGACGGCTGCGAAAGCCATCATCAGATACATGAATTTTTTCATTTTACACTAGTGTTTAAAAATGGGTTAATAAAAAAGTAATAGGTTATTCATAATTATCTGCCGAATGCGGGCCCTTCATGGGGAATTCCGTGATTCGGAGCACCGTACATCCATACGGCAGCAGTCTGATAGTCTCTTCTTCGGAGGAAGTCTTGAAGCCATAGCCGATGCTGTAAGGCAGGGGGCCGGCCATGCCGTTATATTCACCCCACTTGAGCGCCCTCACGGCTTTCGCTTCAATTGCTACCGGGGCATTCTCCTCGTTCCAGGGGAATACAATATCACCTTCCAGCCCCGACTCGTCTACCGTATATCTTTCGTGCAAGCGCGTGCGGGCGACATGCACCAAGGCATAGTTCCAGGGCCCCTTCGGCTGATACTCCCAATACCAGGGACCCTGCGAATCAGGATCGAGGGTATTCTCCACACGCTTTTTCTCGGAAGGGATGGCATACGCATACACCAGCGGTCCCCTCTCCACGGCGCGTGCATTCTCATGCCATACGCTCAGCCGTATCTCGGGGGTAAAGGCAATGCTTATACTGTCGCCTTCGCTCCACTTGCGGTCAATGCGGACGAGCCCGTTTTTATCGGGGGCGATGGGCACTCTCTCGCCGCAAACGGTCAGCTCCGTACCCGCGCTCCACGAGGGTACACGCAGCACCAGCGGGAATACCGTCGGGCTGTCAATAGCAGCGCAAGTGATATTCACTACCGTCTCGAAGGGATATTTGGTTTCCTCCACGAAGCGCACGTTCACACCGCCCGCGACCTTCGCATCCACGTGAGTGGGCGCATACTGCACCGCGGCAAGTCCGCCGTCGGGAGTGGCATACCAGGTATTCTGGGTAAACTTGGGCCAGCCCTGGTGCATGTTCGAAGTGCAACAGGGATAGCCGTTCAGAAGGCCGAAGCAGTTGTCCAGCCCGTGGTCGCAGTCGAAATTGTTCAGCACGCGGGCGCACCGGATCTGGTTCGCCTGCTGGAAATACTGACGGGTCATATAATCGTCCGAAGTCTGCGCGGGTAGGGCATTATAGGCAATCTTCTCGAGCAGGTCGGCAAAGCGCAGGTTCCCGGTGAGACGGTACATAGTCTCCATGGTGAACATGTATTCCACGACCGTGCACAACTCCGTGCCCTGGGTAGGGTCGGTACCGTGGATAGCCTCGTCGCCGGTGAAAACGCCGGTCGGAACTCCGTGGAAATGGCGGATATCGTCCAGCGCATACTGTGTCGCCTGCATGTATTTCGGGTCGCGGTCGAATTGGGAATAAACCAACGGAGTCTTAAGGCCCTGCGCCAGATTGACACAATGAATTGTCCCCAGACGGCTGAGGCGGTCGCGCTCCAGGAAATGACGGGTGTAAGGCTCAGTCTGGGCATAAATCTTCCGCCCAAGGT
This sequence comes from Bacteroidales bacterium, assembly GCA_017615135.1. Lineage (GTDB taxonomy): Bacteria > Bacteroidota > Bacteroidia > Bacteroidales > UBA932 > Cryptobacteroides. The sequence goes on from JAGAAU010000199.1 coordinate 2,562, forward strand.
TCAGCAGGAATTTATCGCCTGTGATGTTGTACAGCCAATACACGGCCATCAGGTTGTCGCCTCCGCGATAGCGGGCCCAGAAGGTCCAATTGTCCAGCGGCTTGCTGTCGAGAGTGTTCAACTGATAGCGGAAATAATTGGTCATCAGGTCGATCACCCTCTCGTCGCCGGTGGCGCTGTAGTGCTGCATCAGAATCTTAAGCACGACCATGCGGGGCCACCAGTCTTCGCAGTTGTCCCTCTGCAGACCGCGTTCGTGGGGATAGTCTTTCGAAGGACCGAACTGTCCGTCGGGACGCTGGCTGGAAAGTATCCACTCGATCCATGGAGTAGCCTTGTCAATCAGGGTCTGGTCATGAAGAATGTAACCCAGCGGAAGAAGGCCGTCTATCCAGTACGGCCCCCTCTCCCACTGGTCACCGTCCCCACCGAGCCAGCCGTTTCGCGGACCCATCACCTCGGGATACAATTCGTCCAGATGCCCGGTGGCGCCGTTTGACTGGCGCAAGAGCATCTCGTGGAGCCATCCGTCGGCTCCAATCGATCCCAGGGGAAGTTCTATAAAGGCAGACTCCGCAAGCGGTTTGCGGTTCCCTACGTAATTTGTATTATTTGTCCCACAAGCTGCCAGCACCAGGGCAGCGGCTGCGAGCAGGACGAATGTGGCTAGTCTATAGTGTTTCATCGCGGCAAAATTAGCTGCCGCGATGCTCGAAATAATGGACTATTGATTCAGATAAATGGAAAAATGAGTATTCCGATTACTCCTGATAATAGGGCAGATTGTCTTTGACAATAATGTCGATAGGCATTATGTGCTGAGGATTCGCTTCCTTCTGACGGTACAGAAGGCAGTTAATTGCAGCCTTCAAAGCCTCAAATCCCTGGCGGTGCGGGCGCTGGCCGAGCAGCGCCGCGATACTTCCGTCTTCCAGTCTGGTCGCATTCTCTTCCGTAACATCGAAGCAAACAACAGGGACATTTTCACCTGCCTTTTTTACCGCATCTGCAACCAGGTAACCCATTGAGTTCAGAACGGCGATAATCCGCACCGAAGGGAAACGCTTCAGCATGGAAGCTACCCGTTCTTCGGTTTTTTTCATATCATTCGGCGATATGGTATCACTTCTGAGCCGCAGCAATATGCCCCGTTCTTCCAGGACAGACCGGAATCCGATAAAACGCAGCGCCGGGTTCAAAGGGAGCTCAACTCCTTCACGGTGCGCATCCAACACGGCAATCTCATCGTTGTCGGAACGGAACATCCGGCATATCATTTTGGCCATAACCATACCGGCGGCCATCTGGTCGCTGGAAAAGCTTGCCCACGGATTAGTTTCGGACGGGACAGCATCCACAAAGAAATAAGGAGTGCCTCTTTTTTCTAAAGCAGAGCAGAGCAGCCTGGTTTCCTGGATAAATGTGGGGCCTATTATAAACGCATCAATACTTTTCACTTCCAAAGCC
>JAGAAU010000200.1 GCA_017615135.1 Bacteroidales bacterium
ACAAAACTGAAACCCTTGCCCAGTTCAATCAAGAAATTCGTGATATGGTCTATCAAGGCTCTTTTCAGTTCCGCCTCCTGGTACTTATCTTTTCCTGGCAGGAATGAAAAATCGTACGGGCTCTTTAAGAGTTCCTGGGCAAGGTCGCTCTCAGGCGCCGGAAGAGTGAGAGCAAAATTTGTCTGAGCGGCGCCCTGGCGTTCGTAGAGGTCTGAAGAGAGAAAATTGAGGAGCACAGCTCTTCCCCAATTATTCTCAAGTGACTTCTTTACGAAGAATATTCCCTTTCGGGTATCACCTTTCACTTTGTCTATGATGTACATATGATGCGTCCAGGGGAGTTGGAATATCAAGTTGAAATCGTCGGCAACTTGCTGACGAATTGACAGCTCAAATTCTTCAGCATCTTGCTGAAAATTTTCAACTATTTGATTATAAAGTCGATAAAAACTATGTGCATATCGAATTGTTGATTCAGACAATCCATGAGTCAACCCCAAAGCCAGCCTCAAATCTTTACTTAAATTTTCATAGAAATGGCTGCCGTATCGGTTTTCCATCTGCCTTTTCTCTATATCTTCCCCCACAGACCAATAGAAGCGGAGCATTTCATCGTTGACCTTAAGGGCTGCCTTAATTTGGCTGGACCGATACCTTTTAGCCAATTCCTGAATCCAGGAAACGTATTCTTTATCCAATTTCGATTCTTTAATTTATAGTCCAACCACTCTCCGGTCCAGAAATCTATACGATGCCGCTTCGCTGAGGTGATGCGGGCGAATGTCTTCCAAACCCTCAAGATCTGCTATGGTGCGGGCCACTTTTATTATCCGGAAGTAGGCTCGCATAGACAGGTCCAGGCTGCTCAGTAGCTTTTCGATGATGTCCAGACATTCTTTGTCCAGAGGACAGTATTTCTCTATCATCTTGTTGTCCATCTCCGAGTTGGTAAGTATGCTCTCGCCGGCGAAGCGCAGTTTCTGCGTTATCCTTGCCTTGAGTACCCGTGCGGCAATTTCTTTGCTTGATTCACCTTTCTCGGCGCGGAGCATTTTCCCGGACTCGACCTGTCTCATGTGGATGTGCAGGTCTATGCGGTCTAGAATCGGTCCGGACATTTTGGCAATGTAGGAGTTTCTCTGTGTTGGAGTACAGGTGCACCTGTCTCCCTCTCCCCAATATCCGCAAGGACAGGGGTTGGATGCCGCCACCAGCATGAAAGATGAAGGATAGCAGATTTTTGACTTGAGCCTGGAAATTGTTACGTATCTGTCTTCGATAGGCCCGCGAAGAGCCTCGATTACGCTTTTTGGCATTTGTCCGAATTCGTCCAGGAACAGTACGCCGTTTTGGGCCAGGCTGACTTCCCCGGGAAAAATGTTGTCCCCTGCACCGCCGCCGATAATAGCAGGCAAGGAGGCGCTGTAATGGGGTGCCCTGAACGGCCGCGTGCGCATCAGACCGAGTCTGGCCGGGTTCCTGCCCGAAATTGAATATATCTTACTGGTTACCAGCGCCTCTTCTGTGGTCATGGGAGGGAGTATGCCCCCGAGTGCCTTTGCCAGTGAGCTTTTCCCGGCTCCGGGCGGCCCCACCAGGGCAATATTGTGCCCGCCTGCGGCTGCTATCTCCATCCCGCGTTTAGCCCCTTCCTGGCCAATTATGTCTGCAAAGTCCATGATGTTCCGGTTTTTCCCGAGGTGCATCTCCTGCCGCTGCAGTTTCTTGTAGAGCCGGGTATTCCATATCAGCATATCGCTGCAGTCTTCCCCGGACAGTATTCGGATTACATCCTCAAGGTTCTTCACCCCATAGACCTTCGTTTCTTTCAGCTCAACCGCTTCAAGTGCCGATATTTCCGGCAGGATTATGCCGTCCATTGCTTCGGATGCGGCCAGGGCGGTAAAAGGCAGAGCTCCAGGAATGGCCCTTACACTGCCGTCCAGTCCGAGCTCGCCCATCATAATGAAATTTGAGCACAGGGGAAGGTCTCTCTGATTGGACGCCGCGATTATCCCCACGGCAATCGGAAGGTCGTATCCGCTGCCGTTCTTATGCAGGTCTGCCGGGGCCAGATTTATCACTATTTTCTGGCCGGGAATGTGGTAGCCGAGCGTTCGGAGGGCCGTAACTGTGCGCAGGAGGCTTTCCTTGACAGCCACGTCCGCCAGCCCCACCAGATGAATCCCGATTCCGTGGTCTATATTGATTTCTACCGTTACCTTCACGGCATCTATCCCTACGCACTTTGCGCCATATATATGAACCGTCATATTACTATAATTCTTACCTTTGCACTTATGAAACATACTCTGGAAATAAAGGACCTGTCCTGCCTCGACACTGCGGCAGAAACTTTCCTCGGCATGATAGGAGATCACCGTTTAATTGCTTTCCGCGCCGCAATGGGTGCCGGCAAGACCACTTTTATCTCTGCACTGTGCCGGAAACTTGGAGTGAATGCCGATGCAGTGAGTTCTCCTACCTTTGCGATAGTGAATGAATACCGTGGTTCAGGGTCCCGGACTATTTTCCACTTCGATTTCTACCGCATCGAGAATCCAGCCGAGG
>JAGAAU010000201.1 GCA_017615135.1 Bacteroidales bacterium
GTGGCCAGGACAGCGCACCCGTCATGCCCGTCATGCCCGTCATGCCCGTCATGCCCGGCAAGACCGGGCATCCCGATGCCGGCCGGCGCGCGTTTATCGGCAGCGCACTGATACTGGGCGGAACGGCCCTTCACGCCAGGGAGAAAAAACTTCGCGGCAACTTGGCGGCAGTCCAGGAGAAACGCGCGCCTGAGCGCGAAACTCCCATCATTCCCCCGGGCTCTGTCAGCGCCAAAAATCTACACGACAAATGCATCGCCTGCCAGCTCTGCGTGGCCGCCTGCCCCAACGGAGTGCTGCGTCCATCCTCGGCCCCCGGACATTTCATGCAGCCGGAATCTTCCTATGAGCGCGGATACTGTCGTCCGGAGTGTACACGCTGCAGCGAGGTCTGCCCCACCGGCGCCATAGTACAGATAGACCGCAATCAGAAATCCTCCATCCAGATTGGCCATGCCGTCTGGGTGAAGGAGAACTGCCTGCCGGCAACGGAGGGTGTGGGTTGCAGCAACTGCGCACGCCACTGCCCCGTGGGAGCCATCAAGATGGTCCCTCTGGACCCCGAAAACAGCAAATCGCGCAGAATCCCTTCAATCGACACTGAACGCTGCATCGGCTGCGGAGCCTGCGAGAATCTCTGTCCGGCCCGCCCCTTGCCTGCAATATACGTAGAAGGTCATTCAGTGCATAAAGAAGTCTGATTATGAATAAGATAAGCCGAAGAGAGTTTCTCAGGAAATCTGCCCTTGCCGGGGCATCGATGACCGCACTGGCTGCCGCCTGCAAACATATAGGCAAGGAAGCCAATTCTGCCGAAGAGCCCGCCGGGGAGATGGAATACCGCCTCTGCGGAGAAGACAGGGTTTCACTGCTGGGGTACGGCTGCATGCGCTGGCCAACTGTTAAGGACGAATCCGGGCAGGAAGTTCTGGATCAGGAGAAAATCAACGAACTGGTAGATTATGCGCTGGAGCACGGAGTGAACTACTTCGACACTTCCAGTTTCTACTGCAACGGAATGTCGGAAGAAGCCACCGGGATCGCGCTTAGCCGGCACCCCCGCGACAGCTACTTCATCGCAACCAAGATGAGCGCCTTCCTGATGGATTTCGGGAACAGGCAGCGCGAGGAGACTATCCGCGCCTATCATGAATCGCTGGAGAAACTCCAGACAGACCATATAGACTATTTCCTCATCCATGGAATAGGTATAGGCGGTATGGAACGGCTGCAGGAGCACTTCCTATGCCCCGGGCTGGACGAATTCTTCCTGAACGAGCGCCGCGAGGGCCGGATCCGCAAACTCGGGTTCTCCTTCCACGGCGACGTAAAAGTCTTCGACTATCTGCTCTCCCGCCAGGACTACTTCCACTGGGATTTCGCGCAGATTCAGCTGAATTATGCAGACTGGAAGCACGCATCCGGCAGAAACGTGAATGCGGAGTATCTTTACGGGCAACTGGCGGCCCTCGGGATTCCCGTCACGGTGATGGAACCGCTTCGCGGAGGAGCGCTCGCACGGCTCCCCGAATATCTCTCGGAACACCTGAAGGCACGCCGTCCTGAAGACAGCGCCGCCAAATGGGCCTTTCGTTTTGCAGGCTCCTTCCCCGGCATACTCACAGTACTCAGCGGTATGACCTACATGGAGCATCTGACAGAGAACGTAAAAACCTTCTCTCCGCTTAAACCGCTGGACAGCAGCGAGATGAACTTCCTGGAAGAGATTGCTACCCTGCTGGAAGAGCATCCGCTCATTCCCTGCACCAGCTGTGGCTACTGCATGCCCTGCCCATACGGAATAGACATTCCGGGAATATTCTCGCACTATAATAAATGCGTCACCGAAGGCACCGTGGCCACGGACAGCCAGGACCCCGGATACCGGAAGGCCCGGCGCGCATACCTTATAAGCTATAACCGCGCAATTCCCACCCTGAGCCAGGCATACCACTGCATAGGCTGCGGAAAATGCGTATCCCGTTGCCCCCAGGCCATCAAGATTCCCGGTCAGCTCAGGCGCATAGACAAATATATAGAAGAGCTGAAACGCAACGCGGATTGAAATTTTTAGTAATTTTGAAGCATCGTTAAGAAAACTAACATCATAACAACAATGGTTAAATTGGATTTGGGAGGATGCTCCTCCTTCGTTAAAGAATCTGAATATAAGGAATTTGTCGGCAAGGCTCTGGAGGCCTACGATGTCCTTCAGGCCGGAAACGGCGCCGGCAACGATTTCCTTGGCTGGAAAACCCTGCCCGTAGACGTGTCTGAAGAACTGGTGGCCGCCTGCGAGGCTGTGCGCGACAACTGGAAAGGCAAAGGCGTAGACCTTGTCACTGTGGTGGGTATAGGAGGCTCCTACCTCGGCGCCCGCTGTGCAATCGAAGCGCTGTCTCACAGTTTCGTCCGTCCCGAGGGAGTTCCCCAGGTGGTTTTTGCCGGTAACAATCTCTCCGAAGACTACATCGCGGAACTCATGGACATTGTGGAAGTGCGCAACAGCGCGTGCGTGGTTATCTCCAAATCCGGCACTACCACCGAGCCTGCCGTAGCTTTCCGCATCATCAAGGACTGCCTGGAGCGCCGCTACGGCAAGAAAGAAGCCGCCGAACGCATAGTTGCAGTAACCGATGCCAAAAAGGGAGCGCTAAAAACCCTCTCCACCCAGGAAGGATACAAGACTTTCGTAGTTCCCGACGATGTTGGCGGCCGTTTCTCCGTTCTCACCCCGGTTGGCCTGCTGCCCATAGTCCTTGCCGGCTTCGATATCCGCAAGATGCTCAAGGGAGCTGCCGACGAGCGCGCCGAGCTGCTCAACAGGAGCGAGGCCAACGCAGTCGTGGGCTATGCCGCAATGCGCAACCTGCTGCATTCCAAATACGGCAAATCGGTAGAAATACTGGTTGGATACAACCCCAAGTTGGTTTACCTGGCCGAATGGTGGAAGCAGCTTTACGGCGAGTCCGAGGGTAAGGACGGCAAGGGAATCTTCCCCGCCAGCGTCACCAACACTGCAGACCTGCATTCCATGGGCCAGTTCATCCAGGAAGGCAGCCGGGTGATGTTCGAGACCGTAATAAAGGTTGAAAACGCCAACCGTTCCGTAGTGATTGGCTCCGATCCTCAGGACCTGGACGGCCTGAACTATCTTGCCGGCCAGCACGTAGAGCACTGCAACGCAATGGCCGGACTTGGAGTCAAGGTTGCGCACATAGACGGCGGAGTGCCTCAGATGGGCGTTTCTATCGACAAGATTGACGAATACAACCTGGGCGCCATATTCTATTTCTTCGAGTTCGCCTGCGGCGTTTCAGCCTACGTTCTTGGAGTGAACCCCTTCAATCAGCCCGGAGTTGAGGCATACAAGAAGAATATGTTCGCCCTTCTGCGCAAGCCGGGCTACGAAGCACAGACAGAAGCAATTCTCAAACGCATATGACAGTCTACGCAATATTTGCAATACTGCTGGCACTGGCCGGAATGATAGGCAGCGTAATCCCGGGCATCCCGGGACCACCGCTCGCCTGGATCGGCCTGCTGCTGGTGCAGTTGGGAGGTGCCGATGTGGGCACCGCCCTCTATGTCTACCTGGGCATCACCATCGTAATCACTGTACTTGACTACACTCTGCCAGCCCTATTGACAAGTTGGTCGGGCGGCAGCAAGGCTGGAGTAATCGGTTCAATTATCGGGCTCTTCGTGGGCATCTTCTTCACAGAGATCGGGATTATCCTCGGCTCTCTGCTTGGAGCATTCATCGGCGAGCTCATCCATAACTCCAATTCTACCGGGAACGCGCTGAAGGCAGCTCTTGGCAACTTTGCCGGCTTTGTACTTACTACCGGGCTGAAGCTCACCCTGTGCGTTCTGATGATGCTGAAAATAATTCTTGAACTGAAGGATTATTATATGGCGGCTGCTTAAAAAAAATTTGCAGGTTCGGATTTTATAGTTATATTTGCATCCGCTTCTTGCGAAGCAGCCAGTTTTGGTGCGGTAGTTCAGCTGGTTAGAATGCCGGCCTGTCACGCCGGAGGTCGAGGGTTCGAGTCCCTTCCGCACCGCAATAATGGAGTTCAGCCATCCTGCTGGGCTCCATTATTTTGATATAATAGACATCTTTTGCATGACCATAATAAAGCAAAAGACCCGCCCTGGTACGCTGTTCTGCGGGAAGCGTGGCGAGTACTGTTGCTGCAAATGTACATCTTTTTGGGGAAATCCAAAATTTTTTTAGCTTTTCAATCTCATTATTGCGTAGACTCCCGCGGATAAAACAAATTCGGGCTAGTAGACATTTTTGTAAAAATTTTGCTGGTTCAAAAAAGTTTGTACCTTTGTCACATCTCATTGACCAAGTTGTCAAAGGAGGTCTCGGGATCGTCGAAAGACGGTCCTTGTTTTTTTATTCAGAAGCAGTCTATTTCTTGACCAGGACTTTCCAACGGCCTGATTTGCGGCCTTCGATGCGGAGAAGATAACCTAATCTCTGTAATCTGGTCAGATGGTATTTCACGCCGTCTGGCGTCA
>JAGAAU010000202.1 GCA_017615135.1 Bacteroidales bacterium
GATGTGGCAGCGATTGCCGCCTACGCGCTTGGCCTTGAATGCCCCGAGACCTGGACAGGGCACGTCCCGGCCGGGGTTTTTAAAGACGTCACCCAGGTGGAAGAGCGCAAGACTGTGGAGCTTGTGGGTGCACAGTACCGCAATCATGAAACCGAATCCACCCCTGACCTGAGCACCTTGGAAACCCTGCTTGCCGGACACAATGTAACAGCTTACTTCCCCTTCGACGGCAGCATAGACGATGCTCTGGGCAAAGTACAGACAACGTCTTCCGGAACCCTTCAGTATTATGATTCCTACTTCGGAAAAGGAGTAGCGCTGAATAACGGATACGTCACTTTGAAAGATGTCTCCGTTGGCACCGGATCTTTCTCCGCCGCCTTCTGGCTCAAAGCCACGCTGCCCTCTCCCGTTGGTGCCGATCCTGGAATAATATCCAATAAGGATTGGCAAGAAGGAGTTTACAAAGGGTTTATCCTGGCTTTAAGGGGCAGTAAGGACATCAAGTTCAATGTGGGTGACGGCAGCAAGAACAGGATGGACTTCACCCGTCCCCTGCCCACAGATTACGGCGACGGCTGGATGCATGTAATCCTGACCGTGGACCGGGAGAACAAGAAAGTGCGCATCTGGTACGACTTTATCGACGGCGACGAAGTGGACATTCCGGATGCGCTGAAGGACATCTCCTTCGACTCACTCTCCTTCAACATCGGCCAGGACGGCACCGGAAAACTGGCTTATAAGCTTCCTGCCCAGATAGACGAACTCATTATCACGGCAGACGCCCTGAACGATAACGCAGTTGCCGCCCTCAAGTCTTACTATAATTTATAGAATACTTGTAATTGTAGGAGATTTCGTAGTAGCAGCGAGCTGTGCAACCGGGATATCTTTGTAAAAAAGATAATCCGGATTATATGCAACGAATTTTTCTAACCATCCTCCTGACGCTGATTACAGCAACGGGATTTGCACAGAAAATCCAGGTTACCGGTATCGTAACGGACGCTACTACGGGAGAAACGGCAATAGGTGCAGGAGTTCTCCTGAAAGGCACGAATACCGGTACTGTAACATCCATCGACGGCGAGTTCACCATAACGGCGGCTCCCGGACAGGAAATCGTCGTCTCCCTGCTCGGATATGACGATTACAGTTTTAAAGTGACAGGCCCGGGGCCGGTAAAAATTGCTCTGAGTCCCTCTTCAGAGTTCCTGAACGATGCCATTATCGTGGGTTACGGCAGCGTGAAACGCGCCAATCTGACAGGTGCCGTAGACCAGGTTTCCTCCGAGGTTTTTGCCGGACGGCCTTCCTCCAACACCACCCAGATGCTCGTGGGCGCTATCCCAAACCTGAACATCACGCTCACCGACGGTAAACCCAGCCGAAGCGCAGACTACAACATCCGCGGCACGACCTCAGTAGGCGGCGGCGGAAGCGCGTTGATTCTCATCGACGGTGTGGAAGGCGATCCTGCCCTGCTCAATCCGGACGATATAGAAAGCGTATCGGTCCTGAAGGATGCGGCGTCGGCCTCCATCTACGGTTCGCGGGCAACCTTCGGCGTAGTTCTCATCACCACCAAGGATGCCGCGAAGGAAGCGGGGAAATTCAATTTCAGTTACAATGGGAACTACTCCATCCTGAAGCCCTGCAACCTGCCGAATATCGTGGATGACGGTTATGTCTATGCGAGTCTGTTCAGGGATGCCTACTACAATTATTATGGCACTATGCCTTCCAGCATCAATTCCAGCATGGAATTCTCTCAGGCATGGCTGGACGAGTTCCTCCGCCGCAAGCAGAAAGGCATAACCGAGGAAGTGGCCATCGACGAGAGCGGCCGCTATGTCTATTACGGCAATACGAACTACTACGAACTCGTCTATAAGCCGTTCACCTTCGCGCAGACGCACAACCTGTCCACCAGCGGAACCACCGGAAAGATCGACTACTACCTTTCCGGGCGTATCTATAAATACGACGGTATCATCAATTTCAATCCGGACGAGTATTTCACGACCTCGCTGAGAGCCAAGGTAACGGCCCGTCCGACAGACTGGCTGAAAATATGGGAAAATATTTCTTTCAACTATGACAAGAACCATATCCCGTCCAACCATAACCAGAACAATGTCGGACTTTTCCTCCGTACCATCCAGGACGAGGGTCACGTCTGTTCCGTCATCTACAATCCCGACGGGACCTACACGAAGAGTGCCGCCATGACTGTAGGAGGCCTGATTGACGGAACGAACTACACGGACAAGATCCGCAACGAGATAACCTCCACGACCGGGCTGCGTGCGGAATTCTTCGACCACAGCCTGCGCCTGAACGCAGACTTTACCTACAGGGCCTCCTGGTACAACAACCTGAAAAAAAATGCGATGGTATCCTACAGCGAGGCGCCGGGAGAAATCAGCTGGATTGGCACCCCGGGCGTCAACGACTTTGTACAGGAATCTTGGTACCGCTCCGGATACATCGCCACGAACATCTATGCCGAGTTTGCCAAGATATGGAAGGACCGGCACGACTTCAAGGCCCTGGCCGGTTTCAACTGGGAACGTTCCACGGGCAAGATTGCGGAAGTACTCCGCTACGGCCTGATTTCCAGCGACGTCCAGTCCATCAATATGGCGATGGGAGACAACTTCTCCCTCTACTCCTATGAAAGCCGCTGGCGGACGGCAGGCTTCTTTGCCCGTCTCAATTACGCTTACGATGAGCGTTACCTCATCGAACTGAACGGCCGTTACGACGGTTCCTCCAAGTTCCCGACCAACCAGCAGTGGGGTTTCTTCCCTTCCGTATCGGCTGCCTGGCGCGTCTCCAAGGAACACTGGTGGAAAGTCAACCCGATCAGCGTATCGAATATGAAGGTACGTTTCTCCTGGGGAGAACTCGGCAACGGTAACGTATCGCCCTTCTCCTATGTAGAGAAATTCGGCTTCAGCAACCTTAGCAACATCATCGACGGCGAAGGAAAACGGCGCATCACTTCCATTCCCGGCCAGATTCCGGACGGCCTGACCTGGGAGACTTCCCGCACCATCGACGGGGGTATCGACATCGGCTTCTACAAAGGGAAAATCAACCTGACTGCGGATTATTATGAGCGTAACACGCTGAATATGTATACGGTAGGTCCCAGCCTTCCAGACACCTACGGCGCCAGCGCCCCCAAGGGCAATTATGCGGACCTGATTACCCGGGGCTTCGAAATCTCCGCCAGCTACGACGACGCTTTCCGCGTCTGCGGACACGACCTCAACGTGGGATTCAAGGCTTCCCTGGCTGACAACCGCACCTTCATTACGCGCTACAACAACCCTACCAAATCCCTGAGTGACTACTATGAAGAACAGGAAGTCGGAGAAATATGGGGATTCCAGTTCGGCGGTTTCTTTGAGAGCCAGGAGCAAATTGACAATTTCTACGGACCGGGCGATCCCTACGTGAACCGCATTATCCAGATCAACAACGGATACGTGTCCAAGCCCGGCGATGTAATCTTGAAAGACAACAACGGCAACCACCTGATTGACAAGGGAGCCGAAACGGCCGATGATCCGGGCGATATGGTGCGCGTCGGAAACAAGCATCCCCGTTTCCACTATTCTTTCTCCGCCAATCTGGAATGGAACGGCATCTATATCTCCGCTATGTTCCAGGGCATCGGCAAGCAGGACTGGTACCCCAGCGGCGAATCCGTCATCTGGGGTCAGTATCACCGGCCTTACGGCCACGCGCTGGCCTGGACGGTCAACAATGCCTGGACCCCGGAGAACCCGAATTCCTACCTGCCCAAGTACAGCGGATACTACCGCATTTTCTTCTCCGGCCAGCATAAGGTGGACAAGTACGTTATTAACGCGGCCTTCTGCAGGCTCCAGAACCTCCAGATAGGCTGGAACCTCCCGCAAAAGTGGATCAAACGGATCGGACTGAACGGACTGGGTATCTACTTCTCAGGTGAAAACCTCTATACCTGGTCCCCGATTTACAACCTGACCACGGATATCGACATCGTCACTGCTACTCAGGGTTCAGACAAGGACTTCGGTGTCGAGGGCAACAACTACGGTGACGGTAACAGCCTTCCGTCCCTGCGTACCTTCAGCTTCGGTTTAACCATCAAAATCTGACAGATATGAAAAAGTACAGATATCTTATGATTGCGGCGCTGGGCGCCCTCGGCATAACCTCCTGTTCTCTGGAAGAGGAGATGGTGACGCAGGGCAGCAAAGACCTCATCTTCGGTTCCACCCAGGGACTGGAGGCCTACTCGCTGTCCTTTTACCAGCAACTTCCCTCGCTGAGCGAGCTCAGTGCTGCGGAATCGACCTCGGACTACGGCGTAGGAAAGAACGTCAGTGAATTCTACACGAACGCATACAGTGCGGAGACCAGCACCTCCTGGGGCTGGGGAAACCTGCGCAAGGTCAATTATTTCATCGACGGGCTCCATAGCAAGGAGTGCACCGTTCCCGAGACGGACAAGGAGCACTACGAAGGGCTTGCCCGCTGGTTCAGGGCCTATTTCTACTACAACAAGCTTTTCAAATATGGCGGCGTTCCCTGGTTCGACCACTGCCTGAAGAACGATGAGCTGGACGAAATGTACAAGAACCGCGACCCGCGCGACACCATCATCACCCACATCATCGACGACCTGGATTATGCGATTCAACACATCCAGACCACTTCCTCCATCGGCAATACACGTATCTCCAAAAATGCCGCACTGGCGCTAAAGTGCCGCGCCTGCCTCTGGGAAGCCTCCTGGCGGAAATATCACGGCATCGGGACGACGGAATGGTCGGCCAACCGCCTGTACCGCGAGGCCATCGGGGCCGCTGAGACCATCATAAACGATTCTTCAGTGGAGTTGAACACCGAGGTCTGCGCTGACTCCTATATGACGAACAACCCTTCCCTGGGTGCATACAGAAGTGTCTTCTATTCCAAGAATATCCTCACTAACGAGGTGATCCTGGGCGTACAGGCCTCCCTGCTGGACCTCGTTACCGGCGACGCCAACTATTATTGGAACTCAGCCACATACGGCGACTGCCGCTGCATCTCCAGGGCATTCATCCACACCTATCTCTGCACGGACGGAACGCGCTTCACGGACAAGAGCAACTATTCGGCCATAAACTTTATCAACGAGTTTACCGGACGCGATGCCCGCCTTGCCCAGACCGTCAAGGGGCCCAAATATGAGATTGCCGGCGGAGGCTGGAGGGACCGTCGTCCGAACATCGTGGACGGCGTAGCCATTACCGGCTACCAGCCCATCAAGTTCGTGGAAGATACGACGACGAAGAACGGTTCCAGCAAGAACGAGAACAGCCTCCCCGTCTTCCGCTATGCCGAAGTGCTGCTGAACTACGCCGAGGCCAAGGCGGAACTGGGAGAAATCACCGATACTGACTGGGCCAAGACGATCGGAGCGCTGCGCCTGCGGGCCGGCTTCCAGAACAAGCCCGGCGTCACTTCTTCACTGCCCACGTCCGTGGACCCCTATCTCCAGAGCGTGTTCTATCCGGACATCAACGATCCCGTGATTCTGGAAATCCGCCGCGAGAGGGCTATCGAACTTTGCTACGAGGGCTTCCGCGCAGACGATCTCAAACGCTGGAAAGAGGGCAAGAACTTCGAGCGTGTGCCCTGGAGCGGCATCCACGTCCCTGCCCTCGACGCACAGTTTAAAGTGAACGACGACGATACCAACGACTTCTACGTTACCTACAAGGCCTATGCGGAGGTTCCTACCTATGCGCAGAACAAATATGTGCAACTTTTCCCGGAAGACTCCGCCGAACAGGGCCTGCGCATAGACGAGAACCCCGCCGGCGGCTATGACCTCCGTTACGAAGTGGTCGTAAAACGCAAATGGCACGATGACGACCGCCAGTATCTCTATCCTATCCCTGCCGCCGTCATCCGCGAATACAACAACCGCGGTTACAAACTGGATCAGAACCCCGGATGGTAAACCCTAAAGAAAACGAGCGATGAAAACACTGA
>JAGAAU010000203.1 GCA_017615135.1 Bacteroidales bacterium
ACTTCATAGTGTCCAGCACTTTCGTGCCCATGTACACCTGGAGCCCGTTCTTCGCCTACGCCCTGTACGGCATCATCTGCGTGGTGGCCGCAATCTTCGTCTGGCGCCTCGTTCCCGAGACCAAGGGCAAGACCCTGGAAGACATGACCAAGCTCTGGCGTAAGAGGTAGCCCGGGGGCCTTGCCCGCCGGGAAGAAAAGGTTCAAATTAAAAGAATCGTAAATAATTTCAAAAGAATCAGCAAAATCTGCACCCGACAATAGCCAGATGCAGATTTTCTGTTTATATTTACTAAAAACTAACCAGACGATAACTATGGGATTTTTTGATTATGATAGAATTTTTACTATCTTTGCAAAGATAAAGAATTATGAAAACAGTTATCGCTATTGTCGAGAGAGGAGCCGATGGCCGGTATTCGGTGTACATCGAAGATAAGTCCTATCCTTACGGGATAATCGGAACGGGAGCAACAGTGCAGGAAGCAGAAAAGGATTTCCGGAAAGGATACGAAGATATGAAGTCTTTTGTGCAAGATTCCGGCGAGCAGTTCCAGGAGGCAGAGTTCACGTTCAAATATGATATTCCATCCTTCCTTCAAGAATTTGCGTTCGCTTTCAGCCTTGCCGGCCTTGAAAGGATAACCGGGATAAACCAAAAGCAACTTGGACACTACATCAGCGGTTTCCGGCACCCTACGGCAAAAACCGTCCGAAAGATAGAATCAGCGATTCATTCCTTCAGCAAGCAACTTGCCGCAGTACGGTTTATTTAGCTGCAAGCCCGCCTGGATTCCGTCCTTTAGAACCTCACGCCTAATGCGATGTGGGCGTCTGTCTTGCCGCGTGTGACCAGGTACTGAGCCTGGGCACTGAGGGTGAAAAGGCGCTCAAGGGTAGCGTAGGCTCCGATATAGAAATGTTTGGGGAAGTGATAGACGCAGGCGAAGTTGCCGGTGAGGTTGGCCGTGGGAGTTCCCTTGAAGGATTTATGAACGCCGCTGATTTTGGTTTCCGTAATCTGGAAAATGGCGGGAGAGGCGGTGAGGGAGCCGTGGATCAGCAGACGCTCAACGGGAACCCAGTTGTAGCCATAACCAAGCCCTATCCCTATGCTTCCGTTCTGTACGGAAACGTCCGGCAGTGGCCAACCGGCATTCTCGTTGTTCTCCGCATGCATGGCTATGGCGTTAAGGCAGATCAGGAAACTGCCGGCGCTGCGCTGCTGTATGGTGTTCTGGTTCATGGCCGCAGGATAGGAGAAGCGCTTGCTGTTCAGCACGAAAAGGAAATTGGCCTGCAGGCAGTTGTGGAACATGGCCCCGGCAGGTATTTCAATAGTTTCGTTATCCGAAACGGAGCCTCTACCGGTCATGGTGTTGGACTGGGAATAATTTGCAGAGAAGTTGACGGTCTTGCCAATTATGTTCAGGCCCAGATCGGCATCGGGATTCTTGCCGTTCAGGCCGATGCCGAAATTCAGGAAAATGGGTCCCACGCCCACGCCTATGTTCTGTGTCAGGCGCGTGGGAGTCTTGGTGATGAGCGCCAGGTAAGTGTCGTCACCATTGTTGGCGCCGAACGTAAAATTGGAACTGCTCACATCGGTGCGCGTCCTCACATGGAACAGCCCCTTTGCTTTTACGTAATACTTCAGAGAGTCGCGCGCTGCAGCCTCGGCGGCGTATGACTGGACAGAAACGCAGCAAAGCAGAAGCGCGAATGCTGCAAAGAAGCTTATTTTGCCCATTCCCATGAGAACAAAATGGATTCAACCTGACGCAGATACTGGCGCTTGTCATACTTGGGCGCATACACGAAGGCCTCGGCCACAATGATGCTGCTGCCATCCTGGGAGTAGAACGAATGGGATACGAAGGGGCCTCCCATATAGTCGTTCTCCACCTCCCAGAGTCCGCGGACCTGTGCGAAATCACGCCCGCGGTAGCGCAGGAACTCCAGTTGCGGCGGCATATATTTGCCGGTGGTCATCCAAGTGTTTTCGAACATTCCGGGCACGTTTTCCTTGAGTATGGCGTTGCGCTTTGCGATTATGTTGTCCAGGCTGAACTCTTCAGGGGTTCCATTGGCGGGGTACTTGTATATCAGGACGCCCTGAATGGTGTACTGCTTTTCGTCCGCAATCCATCCGAAGTCATTGGTGAGTTTCTTGAGCCTGTAGCCCATGGGGAAGTGGGGCGAGCCTCCGAAAACCTCTGCCACCTTGGGAGCTATCTCCCTCTCCTCATAGCGGATGGAGTTTCGTATCACGCGGTCACGCTCGGCCTGCTCGATAAAGCTGACTATGGTCTTGCCGTTGTCGGTGAGCACGGCAGCGGCGTCATCGGCGTTGCGCGCACTTATCTGGACGAGGCACTGCGGCGCCGCCCAGACGTCGTGACGGTACACCACTGCGGCGCTGTCGACCTGCGGATTGAGGGTAAAATACACTATGTTGCGGTGAATCTTGAAAAGGTCGCCGAAGCCTCCCGGCGGCACATTTACCAGTGAGTACAGGGGCTCTTTTTGGGCCAGGAAAGGACAGTCGCATGCGAGCAGATCGCGCACTTTGGTGCCCAGGTTGCCTTCCCAGTCGGCCTTCTCAATAACAACGATAATTTCACCTGCCTTGCCGCTCACGTTGGGCAGGAGGGCCTTTGTGCTTTTGCACGCGGCAAGTGCCAGAACGGCGGTGAGTATCAAGAGTATCCGTTTCATATTCAATGTATTAGTCGTCCTATGTCGTTTCCGAAGGCCAGCACCATGAGGGCCAGCAGCAGTATCATTCCGATAACCTGCATCACCGCCAGGAAGCGGTCGCTGGGCTTGCGGCCGGTAATCATTTCGAACAG
>JAGAAU010000020.1 GCA_017615135.1 Bacteroidales bacterium
CGGTTTGCAGGCATCTTGGCAATACTGTTGAATGCACAACTGCGATTCGTCCTCTTCCCGGCTCCAGGAGGCCCTGGCGCAAAACCGGCGATCCATTTTACAAACGACCGGCCAGAGTGCGGCACGGATCGGAGGTGGCCCGTATGGACTTCGAGAGCGGGCGCGAGATTATCTGCGAGTGCGAACATGTAACCCGAGCGGAGATAACTTATGCAGTCAGTACGCTGGGAGTCAGGAATATATCGGATCTGCGCAGACACACCAGAATAGGTATGGGAACCTGCCAGGGCTGTTTCTGCGTTCGTAAGGTGGCAAGGGTGCTGGCCCAGGTGCTGGGACAGCCGGAGCGAGAGGAAGAATTCATTCGGGATTACCTGCAGGAGAGATGGAAAGGAATAGTTCCTGTACTGTGGGGTGATACTCTCCGTGAGGCCGAATATATGCAGAAAATCCACAGGAAGGATGAAGTATGATGCAATCATAACTGGTGGCGGTCGCAGTGGCTGCGCTGCGGCGGAAACCCTTCTCGAGAGGGGCTGGTCGGTGTGCGTGGTGGCTGCGGGGCTCAGGCTTGATGCCGATCAGGACGCCCCCTACCAGCAGCTGAACGAGCTTGCAAGAAAAGGAGCCGTTGTGCTTAGCGGAGACCGCACTTCCGGGGGAATATGGGCCGATTCTGCCGATGAATACTGCCGTAAGCTTTTGGCTGTCAAGACGCTCAACTACGACGACCGTCCCCTGGAGGCGCGCGTGTTCATCCTCGCCGGCGGCAAATTTTTCAGTATGGGTCTCAGGTCTGACAGCGAGCGTGTATTCGAACCAGTTTTCGGTTCCGATGTGGAGTTTATTCCCGGCCGGGAAAACTGGTACTCTCCGGATTTCTTTGCCCCTCAGCCCTTTATGGGATTTGGGGTAAAAACCGATACGCATGGTCGTGTCCTGTTCGGCGGTAAGCCTGCGCTTAATCTGTATGCTGTTGGTTCCATAGTTGCCGCCAACTTTACTCCAGCAGACCCTTCCAAGATTGAACTTCCTGATACTGAGAGCGATGCCTGAAAAGAGTTCATACGTGCAGAACCTGGAGCAGTGCATGAAGTGCAATCTCTGCACCTTCGTGTGCCCTATGATGGAGGTCAACCCCTTCTACCCCGGTCCGAAGAAAGCAGGCCCGGACGGTGAACGCTACCGTCTGATGGCTCCGGAATTCTACGATTATGCCCTGAAATATTGCCTGAACTGCAAACGCTGCGAGATTTCCTGCCCTTCAGACGTGAAGGTGGGAGATATCATCCAGCGGGCCAGGCTGAAATACGCCGGACACAACCTGCGGGACTACATGCTGGCATCCACCGATCTGGTAGGTATCCTCGCGTCTCCTTTTGCCCCGGTGCTCAATCCGGTGTTGCGTTCGAAGACTGTCAAGGGTGCTATGCATCTGCTGGCCGGAGTTGATTCCCGCCGCACTTTCCCGTCTTACAGCAGTCGTAAATTCACTTCCTGGTACAGAAAAAACGTTAGGGACGGTTTTATCAAAGGAGAATCTGCTCCTACCGGGAAGTTTGTCAGCTTCTTCCATGGCTGCTATGTGAATTATAATTATCCGCGCTTGGGAGAGGATCTGCTACGGCTTGTTAATGCAGCCGGTTACGGTGTGCGGCTATTGGAGAAGGAGCGCTGCTGCGGGGTGGCCCTGATAAGCAATAGCTTCGGTTCCCAGGCACGCAGGCAGGCCATCGTGAACCTGGACTCAATGCGCAAGGCAGTCGGCAGGGGAGAGGATATAATTACGGTCTCCAGCACCTGTACTTTTACTATGCGGGACGAGTACAGCCATGTTCTCGATCTTGAAAATTCCGATGTGCGTCCGCACCTGATGCTGCTCAGCAAGTGGCTTTACGGAAAAATTGAATCAGGTGAGGTGCAGCTTAAGTTTAATCCAGACTTCCGCCTTCGGGTAGCGTACCATACCGCCTGTCATATGCAGAAACTTGGCTGGCGCAACTATACCCTTGAGCTGCTGAAACTTATTCCGGGCGTAGAGCTGGTGGAACTGCCGCAGAACTGTTGCGGTATTGCCGGCACCTTCGGCTTCAAGAAGGAGAATTACCGATATTCCCAGACTATCGGCGATAAACTTTTTACCGATATCCGCCTTGCGCGCGGCCCACAGGAGCTTGAATCTGACGTTCCTTTCGTGGTCTGTACTGAGTGCGAGACCTGCAAATGGCAGATTGAAATGAGCACCGGCATCCCCGTCCTCAATCCCGTCTCCATCCTCGCCTCCGCGCTATTTTCCAGCAGACAGTAACTTGCGGCTGGAACCCGTGGCCACCCATGGCCTCGTAAGTGGATGGGCCCGCAAGGAGATGCCCGGTCAGAGCCGGGCATGACGAAGTGGGAGGGATGAACGGAGTGAAGGTTCCAGCGGCAAGTTACTGTCTGCTGTCAACCTTTATTTAATACGGTATGGAGAATCGGGGTAGAGGAGGAAGCGGCGGGCCTTGCGGATCCATTTCTGTTCCTCGGATTTAATATGCTCTTCAACGATGTCGTAATCTATTCGGCAGTGCAGGAATTCGCCTATAACCGGGTCGGCAAGGGCTGTGAAAAGCCCGTCGGACATGGTAAAGGCCGAATAGTGTTCGGCGAAGTGCCTCATCATCAAAAGAGTGTGCGCCAGGGCCTTGTACTCTACACCAGGGAGAAGCAGAAGTTGCCATCCGCGGCATTCTTCCCCTTCGTAAATACCAGATGAGGGCACAAAACTGCAGGGGCGCAGGATTACTCCGGGAACAGTAGGCGGTGGAGTGGCCGTATTCTTGATAAACGGTGCGCCGATGTATTCGTACGGGCGATTGGTGCCAGTGCCGGCGCAAATGCTGGTCTCGTTCCAGAATGAGGCGCCATAGTAGAGCTGCGAGGTGAAGAATCCGGGGATGTCCGGAGCCGGAGGAACAGCCCAGGGCATGGTTTCGCGGCCAGATGAGGAGCAGGTGGCAGAGATTATGTGCAGCGGATAAACTGCCTGAATCTCAGTGTGATACAGGAGGCATAGCTCCCCGAGCGTGAGCCCGTGGCGGTGAGGGACTGCGGGTAACCATACATCGCTCTCTCCGGCTGGCATAGTTCCTTCCACTGCACGCCCGAGCGGATTGGGCCTGTCTACCACATAAAGGGCGGGTGCGTCGGCCAGGGAGGCCATGGCGCTCATCAGCCGCAGTACGTCGGTAGTATAGTTGAAATTGCGCGCTCCGCAGTCCTGAATCTCCACAACTACTGCATCCAGACCGGAAAGTGTTTCCAGGTCGAAGTCTATGTGCTGACCTCCGCTTTCCTGGTCTGGAAGCATGATTTTGGCAGGGCCGCCCCGGGAACGGAAGATCTCCCAGGTGTAGCCCCGGTATGCGTCCCAGCAGGCGTGTGAACAGAAACAGCCTACCCGGCCCTCAGTCAGGGCCTTGTCCAGCTGCTCTTCAAGCGCGCTTGTGCGGAACGAGAACATGATTATCCTGCTATGATGCTGTTGGCAAACTGAACTATCTCATTTCCAAGCGCTTCAGCGGCTTCCATCGTGGGAGCTTCTGCATATACGCGGATAATGGGCTCTGTATTGGAACGGCGCAGGTGCACCCATTTCCTCTCAGCCTCGAAGTCTATCTTAACTCCGTCTATAGTATTCAGTTTTTCAGAGGCATAGCGCTCTTTCATCGTTTCCAGTATACGGTTGATCAGGGAAGAGTCGCTAAGGTCTATGCGGTTCTTTGCGATGAAGTAGGGAGGAAGCGTTTTCTTGTATTCAGATACGGTCATCTTCTTGTGAGCCAGCTGGCTGAGGAAGAGTGCGACACCCACCATGGCGTCGCGGCCGCAGTGGGATGCAGGGTAAATAACGCCTCCGTTGCCTTCTCCGCCGATGAGGGCGCCGCTCTCGTGCATAAGCGTAGTAACGTTCACTTCACCTACGGCAGAGGCTTTCCAGGTGCCGCCCCATTTCTCGGTTACGTCCCTGAGGGCGCGGCTGGAAGAGAGGTTGG
Organism: Bacteroidales bacterium; assembly: GCA_017615135.1. Lineage (GTDB taxonomy): Bacteria > Bacteroidota > Bacteroidia > Bacteroidales > UBA932 > Cryptobacteroides. Next base: position 4,035 of record JAGAAU010000020.1, read on the forward strand.
ATACGGTTACAAGCGGCTTTACGCCTTCTTTGGAGGCTTTCTCCAGCAGGTAGTCTGCCACTGCAACGAGGGTATATTCCTCTACGAAGGGCTCTCCATTCTCGCAGATGAAGGCAAGACGGTCTACGTCGGGATCGACGCTCACTCCCAGGTCTGCTTTTTCTGAAACTACGGTCTCGCAAAGCTGTACCAGGTTCTTCGGAAGGGGCTCGGGGTTGTGGGCGAAGTCTCCTGTGGGCTCTCCGTTAAGCGTAATGCATTTTACGCCAAGCTTTTCCAGAAGCTTCGGCATTATTATCCCGCCAACCGAATTGATGGCGTCAAGCACCACTTTGAAGCCGGCAGCCTTGATTGCGGGCACATCTACCGCCTCGAGAGCCAGTACGGATTCTATGTGTTCGTCTGTGAAATCGTGCTCAACTATCTTCCCCAGTTCGTCCACTTCGGCGAAGTTGAAATTTCCGCTTTCGGCAATGTCGAGGATGGTCTGCCCCTGTGCGGCGGTAAGGAACTCTCCGTTTTCATTCAATAATTTGAGGGCGTTCCACTGGCGCGGATTGTGGCTGGCGGTTATGATGATACCGCCGTCGGCATTGCTGAACTTCACTGCAAGTTCGGTGGTGGGGGTGCTGGCCAGCCCGCATTTTACCACATCCACTCCGCAGGCGACGAGGGTGCCGCAGAC
>JAGAAU010000204.1 GCA_017615135.1 Bacteroidales bacterium
TCGAATGCGTAGCCTCGTTGTTCCAGTGCTGGAAGGTGTTGCGGTCCGGTGTGTCGTTGAAGAAACGGCCGGTGACCTCAATATAGCTGGTTTCCGGGCGCAGGGTAAGGCCTATCGCCCAGCTCATGCGGTGCCGGTTCTCTATCTCTCCCACCCAGATGGTCTTGGAGCCGTCGCCGTTATCCACCAGTTTCCAGTCTATGGGGTACTGGCTGGTGGCACGGTGATGATGGAACACGTTCCATTCCACACCGCCGGAAATCCAGGCGCCAAGCATACCCACGTTGGCGGGTTTGATTACATGCTGACGGTAGAAAATCTCGTATCCGTTGGTTTTGTCCGTAGCATAGAACAGACGGCCGCCCAGATCCGGAAGTACGCAGACCTTAACGTAATCGTTCTCCAGATAAAGGGCCCTGTGCGTGGAATCTACCTTCACACGTGTGGGATTGTCATTCATTGCATAGGGATACACTCCCCTCTTGGCCCTCTGATACGCGAAGTCCCGCGCAAAAAGAGGAGCTTTTTCAGGAGCATCTACACGATAGGTAGGAAGGTCGATGGTTCCCTCCCAGATTTTCACCGGACCGTTCTGTGCAGCCGCTATAAGAGAAGTGGCAATACTAAACAGAATCACAAAAGCTTTTCTCATATCCTAAACTGTTATTTTGATATTATCCTTTCGATTTTTTCATTTCTTTTGCATAGTCTGCAGGCAAAGAGCCGTAAGTCTCCTTGAAGCATTTGGAGAAGTACGACGGTGAATTGAAGCCAACTGCGTAACACACGTCGCTCACAAGCACTCCTCCGCGTTCCAGCATCCTGGCGGCCACATCGAGTCTCTTACGACGTATGTATTCGTTCGGCGTGGTGCCAAAAAGTTCCTTCATCCTTCTGTTCAGGGATGAGTGGCTTACAAACATCTCGGCCTCTATCCTCTTATTGTTAAGCCCCGGATCTGCAATATTGTCGGAGATTAATTTGTCTATGCGGCGGATAAACTCGTCATCCCGGTCCGGCAGCATCGACATCACCTTCCCCACCGGATCTGAAATAGGCGCGTACGCATTCTTCATGAATTTTCTGTTCTCCAGCACGGAAGTGATACAGGATTCGAGGTAATCCAGACTGAACGGTTTCTCTATATACATGGTGGCACCGTTCTTCATGCAGTTGATTTTGGTCTGAGGCGAAGTAATAGCCGACAGAACTATTATGGGAATATGCGCACTTTCAGAGCTGAACTTGACCTTTGCACAAAGCTCGATTCCGCTCATACCCTGAAGCCCTACGTCTGTAAGCAGGCAGTCCACCTTATGTGTCCGGATCTTCTCCAGTGCAGCTTCGGCAGACGGCACCGCAATTACCTTATAGTCATTTGAAAGTTTACGTTTCAGGTACCCGAGAAGGTCGACATTGTCTTCAACTACCAGCAGCAGCGGCATATTCGCAACCGGTGAAAGATCATCTGCAGTACCGGAGGAAAGTTTCCCGGGGACTACGACACCTACCGTGCGAAGAGGCAGCTCCAGCCTGAATTCCACCAGGTCGCGCCGCTCAGACAGCACCAGACTGCCACCATGCAGCTGGGCCATCTTGCGCGCAAGCGGCAAACCGATACCGAAACTCTGCCCCTCCGACACTTCCGATTTGGAATAATGTACGAAGGGAGCGAAAATACTCTCACGCTTATCGGCATCTATCGCCGGGCCGTCGTTACGGACATATATCAGCAACTTCCCCGTTTCGGCCTTCATCTCCAGTTCAATCCGCGATTCGGCATATTTGAGGGCATTGCTGAGAAGGTTGTTGATTATCTTGTGAAAGGCCTTTGAATCTACAGCGCAGACGACCTCTTCCTTTGGAGCGATGAAATCGAGTTTCAGGTTGCGACTGCGCGCCGCCTCCAAATAAGTGGAGCATATGAAACCCAGGCGTTCGGCTACCGGAATATCGACAAATTCCGTAACAAACCCCTGCTCCTCAACAGTAATGAATTCCAGAAGCTCCTTCACCAGCTTATCCAGATAGTCTGTGGAAGAACCTATTAAGGATACGTCTTCCTTCTGGTCTTCAGAAAGATTCTCCTCCAGCATAAGGTGCTGAAGCGGGGTACGAATAAGGGTAAGCGGAGTCTTTATTTCGTGTATTACGTTGGCGAAGAAATCCATCTTGTCGTGGTCCTGGCTAACCTTATGGCTCTTTACAGCTTTCCGGTAAAGCCATACCATCACTGCAGCAAGCAGCAAAACCGCAAGAAGGACAAAAAGAAGCATGCCGGGGACCGATTCGAAGAATCTGGGCCGGATTGTTATAGCAAGCGGCCTGTGGGCCTGAAGGATGCGTCCGCCCTCCAGCTGCACGCCAACCAGGAGTTCGTATTTTCCCTTTTTTAGATTATAGTAGTCTACGCTGCGATGGCTGGAAACGTCGCGCCAGTTTTCGTCATAACCGCGCAGACGACAGAAAATGGCATTGGCGGCAGGAGACGGAGCGCCGGGCACGGAGAAATCGAAGCCCAGACTCCTTTCATCACGTCCTAAAGTGACGGACGGCACAAGGTCTACATTATTATCCAGAACTGCCGGCTTTCCGTTAACCCGCATTCCGGTAATGGAAACATTCACCGCAGACGGTGTCGAAGACAACTTTTCAGCATCAAAGATGATGAAGCCGTCGTCGCTGCCGAATAGCAGACGGGAATCTTCCAGCTTTATTGCCGATTTACGGAAACTGTCGTTAAGCAGCCCGTCCATCATAGTCCAGACTCGGACCTGACGGCTTTGGGGATTGAATTCCACCAGGCCTTTGTCTGTAGATATCCACAATTTTCCGGAATCATCGGAAAGGGCTACACGGGTAACGTCCGAAGGGAGAGAAGGCAGATTGGAGCTGTTGAATGCTATGAAATCATCCCCGGAGTGGCGGTAAAATCCGGAGCTGAACCCCATAATCCAGATTCTGTCGGCATTGTCGGCACAAACGGATGAGGTCATCTCCGGCATGCAGGAAGCACCGGTGCCGGAGCAGTAATTATGAAGAGTACCGGATACGGTATCGTAGGAGAACAAGCCCCTGGAATACGAGGCAATCCAAAGCTGACCGCGGGAATCCTGGACAATACTCTCTACTGCTACTGCCGGGAAACCGGGGAGAGGCTCAAAGCCATCCGTCCGGCTATCGTAACGGCAGAGTCCCACACTGGTACCCACGTAAATATCTCCCTCCTGTGAACGGTACAGGCAAATAACACGGTTGTCTGCCCACACTTCAGGATGGCCGATATCGGAATACTGGCGTATCTTCCCGCCCGGCATGAGGCAGACCAGACCCTTGTTGGAACCAATCCACAAGTTGCCGCCGTCTGTACACAATGCGTTTATGCTCTGCGGGATTGCGGACGGGCCGCGAAACTTCGTCAAACTCATGGAGGAAGGATTGAGCGTCAGAAGCCCCAAACGCTCAGTTCCTACGTAAACTGTTCCGGAAGCCGTCTGAGCAAATGAGGTGATGTGACTGGCCTCCAGACTTTCCCCGGTATCGAGAGCACTGAATTTCCCGATACGGGACGAGAGAGCACTGCAGAAATCTACTCCCGAATTGCCCGTTGCCACCCAAAGACTGCCGGCGGAATCCCTGATTGCCGCATTAATGAAGTCGTCGGAAAGAGACAGCGGATTGTTCGGATTGTGCATGAGATGCTGCACATCTCCGGAGACAGAATCGTAACGCAGCAGCCCGCCCGTAGTGCAGAACAAAACGAAACGACCGTCACAGCTGACATTCACCGCGCGGGAATCGCCCGGTAGACGGCAGCGCTGCCTGAATGAGTTCCCAGAAAGGTTCAGGCTGCACAGGCCGTACCGTTTAGAGGCAATCCAGAGCATCCCGTGCTCATCCAGAGTAATTCCCTCGATGTTATCTCCTTGGAAAAGCCCTTCCATCACCGGAACGGCAAGCGTGCCGTCCAGTTCATAGAGATTGTCGCAATAAGAAACCACAAACAGTCTGCCGGCATCGGTGAGGGCCAGTCTGTAAACATCCTTGAGTTCACGCCCGTCTGAAGTCTTAAGCGGAACTGGGCGGAAGCATCCTGAATCAGGGTCAAAGCTGAACAGCCCGTGTCCCCTTACCCCTGCCCATACGCGGCCGTCTGAAGCCGGAAGCAATGTAAACACCCGGTCTGCAGGAATACCCTGAAATGCCCGCACAAACGCACCGGCTGTCCAGCGATACAGAACCGGACCATCGTCCGTTCCTATCCATACATTCCCATCCGAATCTTCCGCAAGGGAGGATATAAAATCGGAAGACGTACCGAGCGCTGTTTTATCATAACAGACTATACGGGTACCGTCAAAACGGCACAAACCCCGGTAAGTCCCCATCCAGACATAACCGCGGCTGTCTTCAAGCAGGCACTTGACCCCGTTGGAAGACAACGCGGAATTGACATTATTGAAATTTATGAACCTTGCAACATCCTGCGCGGCCCTTCCGCCAAACAAGGGCAGAAGGACCAGCAGGACTATCAGAAGGCACTTTTTCATTCCCAAACGTTACCGGAAATTGTCACCCAGTCTTTTGTTGCATTATCGGCGGCATCGGCAGCACTGATAATGTAATCGGCAAAATTGGATGAGGTAACACTGACGCTGTTGCCATTGATCTGAACAGCTTCGGGCAGGAACTTATTGTTCTTGATTTCAGAGCCTTCAAGGGTAGTATACCCCTTGGAACGGGGTATGGCCGCACTCACACCGACTGCCAGGCCCCAGAATTCCTTGCTCTGATTGTTCTTGTACCCAAGGCTTTTCATATGGAGAGTACAGTTCTTGATACAGAAACGCTCCAGAGCGGCACCAATCACACCGCCTACGGCCATATTATAACGTCCGGTGGAGCCTGTCATTCCGGTTACAGTACAATTGTCTACCTCCACATAAGCGCCGCAGCCGATAATTCCTCCGGTGCAATTGCTCTTGGAGTTCTGGGTTATGTAGTTGCTATTGTTTCCGGAAAGTGTATAGGCAGTATTCAGGCAGTTCTTAACCACGGCCGTCTGACCGTCATTCTTGGAGCCGTACAGCATTCCGGCTATTCCGCCAAGTCCCCTGATGGTACGGGGACTGGTAATGTTTGCACTGCCGCAATATGCTTCCATGTTCACCACGGCACCATAAGAATTACAGCCGTCTATGACTATCTTCATACCGTCCCTCCAGGAATCAGCCGCATAACCTTCGGTAAAGGGCGATACGCTCTGGTTGCTTACAATGTTGTAAGGAGCGGACTGCCCGACGATACCTCCCACCGCGGGAGTAAAATATGAAGGGCAGTTGGAAGTCTGATAAAAGCGCACGTAATAATACTGAGTAGCGGAAGTAGCGGTGGAAACACCGTTCGTACAATTCTTGATTTCAAGATAATTATCGTCGGTAGTAGCCGCCCAGTTCCATGCCAGGATACCGCCGATGGCCACATTACGGAGGAATACGGAAGTCGACGACGCCGTTACCTCCATATAGAGATGACCGGTATTGGTACAATTTTCAATCGTGAGCCTGGATTCCAGGATATTGTCGGCATAAGTTGTTACCGGCGAATTACTACCTGTAGTGGCAAACACGTTGGCTACATTGGTAGCGGAAAAATTATGCTGCGACACGATTCCTACTATTCCACCGATATAAGCAATCTCCCCTGCCGCAGTTGGAGCAAGGTTAAAGGTAATGTCAGCCGTGTTGGAACAATTGCTGATGATACCTCCGCGCATATTGAAACAGATTCCCGCGGCCCTTGTATTCTTTCCGGTCACGTTAATGGGACCGCTGTTGGTACAGCCGCTGGTGACGACATTTTCACCGGGAGACTGCATAACGACGATTCCCGCGATATTGCAGCCGGCAACGTTTCCGGTAATAGTGCCGGAGTTGCTGCAATCGGTAAGGACAGCTTCATTGTTAAACATAATGCCGCCGGCACGCGAGGTGGTCTTGACAAATGTGAGATTGCCGCTGTTCGTGCAACCGGTCACTGTTCCAATGCTGGAAACCGCAACACCGCCAAAGTAAGAGCAGTTAATGTCGACATCTGCCGTATTATGGCAATCAGAAAGGGTACCGCCTGCTTCTACCCTGCGGCAGACACCTGCGACTATTGACGCTGCATTTCCGTCGAAAACAAAGGATCCGTTGTTAGTACAGCCATCAACGTTGCCATAAGCCATATACAGAACACCGCCGACACTGGGTGAACCGCCGACGGTCAGTTCTGCGTTATTGGAACAATTGCGCACAGTACATTCTGCGAGAACATTGTTGACGACACCTCCAAATGTGGTCACAGTATTTTCAGAGCTCTGGACAATGGGACAGTAGTTATGACAGTTGACGACATCGCCACCGGCAGTGGAGACGATTCCTCCCGCCAACCTGGCAGTGCCGACGTTGAACACCTCCGCCCTGTTGCTGCATCCGGTAACAGTAGTACCGTTTGTATAAGCGCATATACCGGCAGCATCAGCCAGATAGTTGTCACCTTCATATTTGACTGTGCTCACCTGGATATCGCCATAGTTAGTACAGTTGCTGATGACGGCATTTGAAGTAGATGAGGCGCAGATGCCGCCAACCCTCACGATGGCAGTAACCTTTCCGCCGGCATTCAGCGTACCGTAGTTCACACAGTTCTCGACCGTACCGTTGAAAAGGAAAGAACAGATACCTCCCATAATCAGGTTAGGCCAGTCTGAATGGTCTGATACACTGTATGTTATATTGGCTTTATTGGCACATCCGCTTATGCAACCGCCATCCTGAACGACATTGGCAAGGGGACTTCCGAGCGTGGGCACATGCCCAACTGTCATCTCTCCTTCAAGGGTAAGGTCTGCAATTGTACCATACAGATTAATGAAAAGAGGAGTATTCCAGGTAGTACCGGGAGCCACGGTTATGGTATGGCCCTCCCCGTCGAGGTAACCGTCGAAATTGGAAACGGCACATTCGCGCCTTGAGACATCGGAAGACCAGTCTATAGTATGGGTAAGTGTGATGTCATTCTTGATATGGACCTTGCCGTCGGAGGCAATCCACTGCTGGTAATCACCGAAATTGGCAAGGGTCTTGTCCGCCTGGCGGGCATTCCAGTTATTGCAGGCAACACCACCGTCGGCAGCATTCAGGAAGGCTATAAGGTCTGCCTCGGTATAGATACCGACTTCACCGCTGCCGCTGGGACTGTAATTGAAGGAAGTGTTGTATATTTTCCCGGCAACCGCAGTGAAACTTGCAGAAGACTTCACTTTCTGGTAGTTGCCGTCTTTGGTATATACCCAGATGTTAAGTCCTGAAGCATAAGTCTTTGCGGGGATGGCAATAATCATCGGAGTGCCAAGGGAGACGCCTTCGCCGCAATCCAGCACTACAGAAGAACCCTGCTGCACCACATCGAGGGAACAGGTACTGCCGAATATGGCACTGAAGGTTCCGCTTATAGCCTCTCCTCCGTTTGCCACTACACGGACAGATTCAATAGTAGCGTCTTCTCCTGCATTGGCCACCGTAAGTTTAAGATATGCAAGCACATTCTGGAACTGAAGAGTTCCGTCGCTGGAAGCCAGCATGATGGCAGCATCGGGGTCAAAGCTATTTTCTGTGTAGGTCTGCTGCTCAGGAAGAGTTACAGTATACTCGCCCTCGGAATAAGACGCCACTGCAGACAGAGGATAAACAGCATGAAACGGCTGACTTACCAGACCGTTGATTTCAAAAGACGCGTTCTTCCCGGCATTGCTTATATTTCCGGCTGAGAGGGCGGAGCTGGCGCATCCGTTAACGCTGATCTGATCTCCTGCAGTCCAGATGACAGGATAAGTATAGCCTGACTTTTCCCCGATTGCAACGCGACAGTCGGTATCGTCTCCAGGAAGATTGGCACTGAGGATTGTAATTCCATCGTTATTGACGGACACTTCCTTGGTGCAAGCTGCAAACAGGGCAGCAAGTGCAAGAATGCAAAGAATCGATTTCTTCATAATGCCACTCTTTTTATTCCCATTCAAAATCTCCTTCGACCTCGGTAACTTCAGGTGCAGTAAAACTGCCGCATAGCACAATTGCGCCAAGCTCATTGAAACTTTCTGCCGCAGGAGCCTCATAACCGCCCTGCTTGCAGGTCAATGCAATTGTTTTAATCATACTGATACTCATTTAGTTTATATTATTTTATTCTTATTTTCTGCCATGTAGATGCATCCTTAACATCTGAAAAGGTAAAAGGCCATCTCTGTCCGTCGGCGGTATAAATATCTGCATAACACATTATGCTGTCGCCTTTGCCGGCCTTGAGAACCGAAAGCGGGACAGCCGCCTCACACACGAATCCGTCTTCACCGTCCGGGCCTTCAGCGGCTTTGGATGCAGCGGTAACTCCGGAAACGGAGGACAGCAGCCCGCTTGCCCCCAGTTTCATGGTAAGAGACGACGAATTGCCACCTTTCAGCACCAAATCAACTATATCGGCTGTACCGAAATCCCGGCAATCCAGGGCAAAATACAAATTGGAATCATCCCTGGCGGTCCGGACCACTGCATCCTTGCCGTCCTTTGTGCATAGATAAAACGCACGGTCCGTAGTCCATTCGGAGGAATCGCCGTCTACTCTGATTGCCGCCTCCAGGGCATCCTGTCTCTGATTCAGGTACATTACCCCAATCTGCATCCCTTCGGCGCCTACTGCGGAAGACAGCATCGCAATCGCCATATAATTATTGTTGAAGACCTCGGTGCTTCCCCAATAACCCTTATATTCAAAGGGAGAATAGATATCGTCGGTCCAGGATGTTCCGCGAAAACGTGTGGCGGTAGCATCGCCAAGCTTCAGGCGGAACAGATTGCTCAAATTGTAAGAAAGAACTATTTCCCCGCTGGGGAAGGTGGAGACGTATCCTGCAGCACCGCGCATAACGTTGGTCTCGCGATCTTCCGGCCCCGGATTGGAGACATCGTAGGAAGTAAGGTCCTCCCAGTCCAGGGAATGGTTGCGTACCAGGGACATCATGCAGTAACTCTTATAGCTGTCTGAATCTGCACAGTCCGGAGGAACAGGTTTTTCCAGGCGCGCTTCCAACCAGCCGACCAGGGTTTTTCCATCGTTCAGCACACGGAAAGACGGCATCTGGTCTGTGTAAATCTTCTGCCCGTTATAGGCAGCCTTCTCCTCATCGGGCGTATAATAATCGTATTTATACTGCTGGCAGACTCGAATCTTCTCAGACCAGGTAAGACCGCCGTCCTCGGAGACTATCAATCCGGTACCGGAATTTCTGGTCTGCGGTATGGCGTCTGTAAAATAGCACTGGATGCGTCCGTCCGGCAGCAGAAGGAGATAAGGTTCCCAGTTGGGGCCCACGGGCACCTCGTAGGATTTGCTCCATGTTATACCGTTGTCGCGGCTCCGCCTGAAAGACAGCCCGGAGCCAAGCCCTACTCTATAGTGGCCGGCAGCCCTGTAAGAGACAACCAGCAGGATGGTTCCGTCCGGGAGCACAACCGCATCCGGATTCACGAAACGGCGCACATCGTCTTCAGGGGTTTCAATAGTCACAGTCTGGGCCGTATAGAGCATCTGGGGCGTGCTCCATTTCTTCAGGTCCGGACTTATGGTGCACCATACCCTGGTACCGAATTCCCCGCCGTGGTAGAACATTATGAACTTGCCGTCAGCCATGCGCTTGATGCGCGGATAGCAGGAGAAATTCTGGTCCGTAGCGCTCGCTGGAAGGTCTTTCAGAAGGAAAGTGTTGTTTATGAGGCTGAACTCACGGTACATGGGCTGAAGGGTACTGGAGAGTTCATCGCCGGCATGGGAATTCAGCTGCACCTCAGAACGGTTCATTTCCCAGATGGTATGCAGACGTACGGTTGTACCGGGACCGGGATCAGGTTCCGGATCCGGCTTCTCCGTACAGGAGGAGCATACGGCTAGAACTGCCGCAAACAATATCAGCGCATACGGATTCTTTGCCATGTAAGAGGGTCGCTAACTTTTGCAGCCGTAAAAGTCCGGCTTTCAATTTCGGAACTAAGTACGGCAAAAACACAAATATAATCTCCCGGCGCCGGATTATCAAGGCTGGCAAGGGGAATACGCAGCTCCGATTCTCTGCCGGATATGGTATTTCTGACAATTTTCTGACCGCCCGGCACGCACAGACGGAATTCGATGGAGCGGACTTCCGGGGAAGAATTGCAGTGAAGGACAAGATTATCTGCTGTTCTGGACACCCTGATGTATGTCTCGGCACCGTCGTCCGTACCAAGATAGAAGGCATCGTCGGAAACTTTTCCCTGCTCGGCATCTATGCGATGGTTTAACCAGTAGCGGGCTATCTGAAGGCCCTTGCTGCTGTCGCTGTGCATGGCAACGAACAAGGTCTGTGGCCCGTCTGCCTCCAAGGTTCCCCAGTAACCCGGCTCCGGCAGGGCCTTCATCCAGTCCTTGGCCCAGTTTGTGCCAGCCGGAAGCTCTCCGTAGGAATTCAGAATCTTGACCACATAGTCGGACTTTAAAGTCTTGCCCACCACCACTTCTCCGCTCGGGAAAGTGGCTACATAACCCGCCGCGCCCTTATCTACGTTGGTATGGCGCCGGGACGGACCTTCGGAGTTCTCGCCGAGGTCTTTCCAGTCAAGGCCGTCGTTATAAACCGCTGAAACCTTGCAGTAAGAGGCATAGTATTCCTTGTCATTGTAGTCCAGCGGCACTTTGGTCTCGTTGCGGGACTCCAGGAACCCGAACAGGGTTTTGCCGTCGTTGAGCACACGGAAGCAGGGCATCTGGTCCGTATAAATGTTGTGCCCCCTGTAAACATATTTGAACTGTCTGCTGCA